>CAYRNE010000077.1:0-10059 GCA_964425245.1 uncultured Devosia sp. | reverse complement strand
CTTTTGCGCCCAGCTTTCGAGGTCGCGCCGGGGCGAACCATTGTGCCGCCTTACGAAGTCGACGATCTCCTGCTTCGTCGCCGTGTAGAGGTTGGAACTGCCGAAATCGAGGAGGCTTCGTCCCGCCCCCAAGAGCCCCTGCTGCTCCATCCGCAGCATCGATCCCATCGTTACGCCCATCGGTTCTCCGCTCCGTTACCGCTGCCGCCCCACGTCCGTGCCGCAGTTACCACACCGGTTCGCCCCGCGCGAGATTGCCGTAACGTCTTGCCGCGTTGAGAGAGCCGTCGGAATTTGCCCGGCCAGTTCAGCCTGCGGCAGCCACCGGCTTGATCAGCTTGTTCTCGGCAACCCAGGCGTCCCGGTATTCCTTCATCACATCGTCCGGCTTGCCGTCCGCCCGGATCTCGCCCTTGTCGATCCAGAGCACGCGGTTGCAATTGTCCTTGATGATCGCCTCGGCATGGGAGGCAACGAACAAAATGCCGGTTCCGCCAAGCAGGCGCTGCAGGCGCCCTTGTGCCTTTTGGACGAACGAGGCATCGCCGGCGCCGATCCACTCGTCCATCAGCAGGATGTCCGGAACCACCGAGGTCGAAATGGCGAAGGCGAGCCGCAGCAGCATGCCGCTCGAATAGGTGCGGACGGGGAGGGCCAGAAAATCGCCGAGTTCGGTCATGGCGGCGATCTCTTCGGCATTCGCGGCAGACTCGTCGGGGGTCATGCCGAGGAGCAGGCTGCGCAGGCCGATGTTTTCGTATCCGGTCGCCTCGAGGTCCATGCCGATCGTGAGATCGATCAGCGAGCCGACCCGGCCGGTCATTGTGATGCTGCCCTGGACGGGCTCGTAGACGCCGGCAAGCGCCCGAAGCATCGTCGACTTGCCCGCTCCATTGTGCCCGATCAGGCCGATGCGGTCGCCGTGCTCGGCCTTGAGCGTGATGTTGTGGAGCGCCGAAATCACCATGCGGTTCTGCACGCCGACCCCGATGCGGCCGCCGGTCGTAAGTTGCAGGACCGAGCGCTTCAGGGAACGTCCATGGGCCGTGTAGATCGGAAACTCGATGCTGACATTGTCGAACCGGACCGCCGCCAGTTGGCTCTTTTCCGTCTTGGACATGCCGGAACGCTCCTAGAGCCAGTACGCAATGCGCGCGCGCGTTCGCGCAAAGAACCGAAACGCGATGGCCCAGCCGACCACGGCGCAGACTGCAAGCACCGCGAATGCGGCAGGAATAGGAGCCTGTCCGAGCAGCGGGGCCCGCACGACCTCGACGAAATAGAAGACAGGGTTCAGATAGGCGATGAAGCTCAGGTTCTCCGGCAGGGCAGCGCGCTGGTAGACGATCGGTGAGACGAAGAAGAGCACCTGCAGCAGGTTGCCGATGATCGGCGGCAGGTCGCGGAAACGCGTACAGAGAATGCCCACGACGAGGGCGACCCAAAGCAGGTTGGCAACCATCAGGGCGAGCCCCGGAACGAGATAAAGCAGGTTCCACGAAAGCAGGTTCGGCTGCCACACATACATCAGCAGCATGACGCTGATATTGTGCAAGCCGACGATAAGGTTGCGAAATATCAGCCTGAGGACGTGCAATGAAACCGGGATGCCGCCGTATTTGATAAGGCCCTCGGCCGCGACGAAGACGCCCGTCGAATCCGAGATCGAGTTGGAAAAGAAGAACCAGGTGACGAAGCCGGCGGCGATGTAGGGCAGGAATTCCGCAACATCCAGGCGAAAGATGCCGGCATAGAGGACGCCGAGCGACAGCACGAGAACGAGCATGCTGATCGTGATCCAGAACGGCCCGATCACCGCGCGCCGGTAGCGTTGCTTGACGTCCAGCCAGGCGAGAGAAAGCCACAGGCGCCATTTCCGCAGCGCCGCCCGGAAATCTTCGAGGGCGGCGCGGGTCTGCGACCCCGCAGCCCCCAGGTGAATGACGATAGCCTCTTCGCTCATGGGCACTCCACTAGCCGCTCCATTGCGGAATTGGAATACATCCCGTCGCGTCCTTGCAGCCCCGGCCGCGGGATTGATAGATGACGCGAACGCCCGGCGCCGCGCTCGTCAGCGGTCAGTGGAACCGAGGACCGATTGACGTCCAGCACCGCGAATCGATCGGAGTCTGGTCCCGGGGCGCTGCCCGAGCGCCCGGCGATCCGGCTGAGCGCCATCGTCCCGAATTACAACCACGGGCGCTTGGTCGAAGCTGCGATTTCCGCGCTCCTTGCGCAGACGAGGCCGCCCGACGAGGTCGTGGTCGTCGATGATGGGTCGACGGATCAGAGCCGCGACATCGTTTCCCGACTTGCGGCAGCCGATTCCCGGGTCCGGCTGATCGTTCACGAGCACAACCGCGGCGCCATCGCTGCGCTGAATACCGGGATCGGTGCGGCAACCGGAACCCATGTCTATCTCGGGGCCGCCGACGACCTCTCGCTTCCCCACCTTCTCGCGGACTTGACCGCCGTCCTCGAGAGCAATCCCGGCCTCGGCCTTTATTCCGGGGAGGTGCGCCGCGTAGACCGCGACAGCGGACGGGTCGCGATCCGCCCCGCAACCCGCCCGTCGCATGCGATTCGGACGTTCACACCCGATGAGACGGCGAACCTGCTTCGTCGCATCGACAACTTCATACTCACGGGCGCGGCGCTCATCGATCGCGAGCGACTCCTCGAGGCCGGCGGGCTCCGGGCCGAGCTGGGCTCCTTTGCGGACGGCTATGCCGCGCGCCAGCTGGCGCTTCGGCACGGGTTCGCCTTCGTTCCCCGTGTCCTCGCCGAGTGGCACGTGGCCGGGCAGGGGTATTCCCGCAGGACCGCAGCCGATCCCGAAGCCGTGCTGCACATCCTTGCGGCTGCGCGCGCCGCCTTTGCCCGCGACCCGGCTTTCCCGGCCTTCTACCCGGCGCTCTTCGAGCGGCGCTGGAAATTCGGTGTCCTGCGTCTCGCGGCCGGGGACCTGGCTTCGCAGCCCAGGCTCGTCAGTACCGTCGCTCCAGCGGGCCTGCAGCGAACGCTGTCCCTGCTCGCGCCGGTTCCCGTTTTCGGCCGGCTCCTGGCTTACGCTGCGCTCTTTGCCGCTTTCCGGCCCTTCGCCCTGTCGTCCGTCATCGGGACGGCGCTCCGCCGCGGACTGGAAGCCGCTGTGGGTGCACAAAGCAGTTGAGAATATTCAGTTCCCCCGGTAGTGGCGCTCTGAGGCTGCACCGGCCGATGATATTGACGAGGACACAATGAACGGCGCTGCGTTGCGAATAAGACAGAAGTTCCCTGCCGACGCGCGCATCGCTTTCGTCTCCGGCAACTTCAACATCCTCCATCCCGGCCACCTTCGCCTGCTGAAGTTCGCCTCCGAGCTCGCCGATCACGTGGTCGTCGGGTTGCGGCCGGACACCACGCCCGGCGTCACCGTTACGGGCGCCATGCGGCTCGAGAGCGTAAGAGCCCTCGAAATGGTCGATGATGCCGTGCTGCTCGAGGAGGATGTCGAGACCTTCATCGGCCGGCTTCGCCCCGATTTCGTGGTCAAGGGCAAGGAGTTCGAGGGCCGGGCCAATCCCGAGGCCGACGTCATTGCCTCCTATGGCGGCAAGCTTGTCTTTTCGTCGGGCGAGATGCAGTTCGCCTCGCTGGAGCTGCTCCGCAACGAATACGCGAACACCGTCTTCTCAACCATTCACAAGCCGCGCGAATATCCGGCGCGGCACGCCTTCGACATGGTCGACCTCCGCCGCCTGCTGAAGAAGCTGTCGGGGATTCGCGTCGCGGTTATCGGCGATATCATCATCGACGATTACATCGCCTGCGATCCGCTCGGGATGTCGCAGGAGGATCCCACGATCGTGGTGACCCCGATTGAAACGACGACTTTCGTCGGCGGTGCGGGCGTGGTCGCGCTCCATGCCCGCAATCTTGGGGCGGAAACGACGTTCCTCACCGTCTTCGGGCGGGACGAGGCGGCGGGATATGCCGCGGATGCCCTCGGTGCTGCCGGGGTCGAAGTCTTCGGGTTCGAAGACGAGACGAGGCCGACGACGCGCAAGCAACGATACCGCGCCCACGGCAAGACGCTGCTCAGGGTCAATCACCTGCGCCAGCACGCGGTCGGAGACGAGATCGTGCACAGCATCACGGAACGGCTCGAATCGATCCTGCCCAACGTCGATCTCCTGATGTTCTCCGATTTCAACTACGGCTGCCTGCCGCAGCCCCTCGTCGACGCCGTCGGCGAAATGGCGCGCAGGCACGGCGTGATGACCACCGCCGACAGCCAGGCGTCTTCCCAGATCTCCGATATCTCCCGGTTCAGGGGGACGTCGCTGGTGACGCCGACGGAGCGGGAAGCGCGGCTCGCCATGCGCGACACCGAGTCCGGCCTTGCGGTGCTTGCCCAGGAGCTTCGGGAGAAGGGGCAGGCCGCCAATATCATCATCACCCTCGGCAGCGAGGGAATTCTGGTGCATGGCTCGAGCGCCAGCGAAGAATATCTGACCGACCGGCTGCCGGCGTTCAACGAGGCGCCCAAGGACGTGGCCGGGGCAGGGGACAGCCTGTTCACGGTGACCTCGATGTCGCTTTGTGCCGGCAGCGATATCTGGCAATCCGCCTATCTCGGCTGCGTCGCGGCGGCATGCCAGGTCGGGCGCGTCGGCAATTCGCCGCTCAAGGCCGACGACATCCTCATCGAGCTAAACCAGGTCGACTGAGGATGCGCGCCGTTCTCCTTGCGGCAGGCCTCGGCACGCGCCTGCGTCCTCTGACGCTCACCGTGCCCAAGTGCCTCGTCCCGATCAACGGCACGCCGCTGCTCGATATCTGGCTTTCTCACGTCTTCGAAGCGGGAATCGAGAGGGCGCTGGTCAACACACACTGGCTTGCCGAGGCCGTAGCAGCCCACGTCGCCGCGTCGCCATGGGCAGACCGGGTCGACCTGGTCCACGAGCCCGAACTGCTCGGCACGGGCGGCACGGTCGTCGCGAACCGTGCCTGGCTGGGAGCAGGGCCGTACATGCTGGCGCATGCCGACAACCTGACGGATTTCGATGTCCCGGCATTCCGGCGGGCGCATGAACGGCGCCCAGCGGGTTGTGCCATCACCATGCTGGCGTTCCGCACCGACATGCCCGAGACCTGCGGCATCCTCGGCATCGATGAGGCAAACGTCGTCGCGACCTTCCACGAAAAGGTGAAGAACCCGCCGGGCAACCTGGCCAACGCCGCCGTCTACATCTGCGAGCCCGAAGTCACAGCGTTCATGGCCGGCCTCAAAAAGCCCTTCGTCGACTTTTCGACCGAGGTCATCCCGTACTTCCTCGGTCGCATCCTTGCCGTCGAAACCCGCGGCTACCATCGCGATATTGGCAGCCCGGAGGCCCTGGCGCTCGCCGAAGCCGAGTTCCGGCCGGCCCGGCGCGGATAGGCGGCGGCCACCTGCCGGCAGGGCGGGAGTGGCAGGAAGAGAGCCAGCCATGCGGCAGTCCGGAAACGCTGCGGTTGGCGCGGAGCGGCAGGCGTGGGCGGCGAGCTCCGGAAGTCCTTGTTTAATCTCTGTTATCCGATTGGCAGTTAGGGTCGGGAACGGCAGGGTGAGTGGATTGTTGCCGCGCAACGGCAATAGCGGAGTACCGGTTTCACCGCGGCCGCATTTACGAATCGGATTTGCCGGCATCGCCGGAGCCCGGCGGCCGCGACGTCCGGGTCGCCGGCCAGGAGATTGGTGGTTTCCATGCTCTTGAGCGCATCGCAGAGCGGGGCCGCGGGTCGTGACCGCCGCGATGAAGGCGAGCGCCTCGACAGCCGGGTTGCCTACAGGGGCAGGCTCGAGGGCCGCTACTATCTCGATAAGTGGTACGACACCGAAATGGGCCGGCAGGTTCCTCCCTGCACCGTCAACACGCTGCTTCCGGACGCGGCGACCTTTCTCGGCGCCATTCCCGCCGAACTCAACGACCGCGCCTTCATCCACCTGCCGAACGGCATCGGCCTTCTGCGCGGAAGAATCAGCCGCGTCATCGGGTCCATCATGACCATGGCGATCCACCACGCCGCGGAGCACCAGCGCACTCGCCTCGCCGCCCACATCCTCTGGTTCGATCAGATGTCGCACGTTCGGACCACCGACCGGCGATCCTTCCCCAGGTTCCCGCCCGCCAATCCGGAAACCGTCATCGCCCTCGAGGATGGGCGGCTGGAGCGCTGCCGCCTTGTCGATATTTCGCCATCCGGCGCCGCCGTCTGGTCCGGACTGCGTCCCGCGCTCGAGAGCCGGGTCGTCCTTGGACAGGTTTCCGGCGTGGTTGCGCGTCATACGAGGGTGGGTTTCGCGGTGAGGTTCACGCAGCTGCAAAATCCTGCCCTGCTTGACGAGGTGCTCGCCCCGCCCGAACAGCTGCGCGACGTCATCGCGCTTCCCGATACCGATGCCGATGCATTCGTGGGAGCGGGCGCGGCGCCCCTCGGCGAGGCCGGCGCCGGCAGATAGCCCGGGGCCCCCCGCTTGCCGGCCCCGCGCTCCCTCATGGCGCCGTCCATGCCCCGGATGTAGTTTGGGCGTGCGAGCATGAGGTCCGAGTGGTCAGCGCCAGCAGGAGAGCACACGGAAGGCTGAGCGGCGCGGTCCGGCGCGCGCGTCTGGCGTGGCGCCGGTTTATTCGCCGCCTTGCCCTGTCCAATCTGTTCCTGATCGCGGCGGTGGTCGTCGTTGCGATTGCCATGGTCGCGCTCGGCAACTGGATCGGCCTCTATCTCGCAAACAGCATCAGCCGGGGCGTAGCGGAAACGGCGGCCTCGAGCATAGAAGCGCTGGTCGCGACGCCCCTGTCCGAGCTTGGACCGGAGCGTCCCCTCAGCGCCGCGGATCGGGCCACCCTCGATCGCGCGTTCCTCATCGGAAACGACGCAGGTTCGACCCGCCTCTTGCAGATCAGGATACGCGACCTCGAAGGGGTCACCATCTACGAGTCGTTCGGGGGCATCATCAACACCGACCGTTCGGACGACTTCGCCGCCGCCGTGGCGGGACGTGTGGTCTCTCGCGTCAGCGATCTGCCGCTGCAGGGGGTGGGTCCGCTTGCCGGCCATACCCTCGCGGTACTCGAAATTCATACGCCCCTGCGCGATCCGGAGGACGGCAGGATCCTTGCCGCCGCCGAGCTCTATTACAGCGCCAAGTCCATTCTCGAGATCCAGGCCCGCGCCCAGATGGATGTCTGGGCCCTCGTCGGGCTGGCCGGCCTCGCGGTCATCGGCATCCTCTATGTTCTCGTTGCCCGCGTGAGCCGAACGCTGGTGAGCCAGCGCGCCAATCTCGCCCGGAATCTCGTCGCCTCGCGCCGGCTTTCCGAGGAAAACCTCGCGCTGCACGAAGCGTCCGAGCGCCTGCGGCTCGAAGCCAACCTCTCCAACGAGCGGCTCCTCGCGCAGGTCGGCTCCGACCTTCATGACGGCCCCATCCAGCTGCTGGCCCTCGTCATCCTGCGACTGACCAAAAGCGCGAAATCGCCGTCGATATCGGAGGAGACGCGCGCCAGCCTCGATCGCAGCATCCAGCTTGCGACCGAGGTCATGGAGGAGCTGCGAAACATCTCGTCCGGCCTGGTACTCCCCGAGCTCGCCGATCTGACCTTGCGCGAGGCGGTTGATCTCGCGATCGCGCGGCACGAGGGCGCAACCGGCACAAGCGTTGTCAGGAAACTCGACGACGCCGGCGGTCAGTCGAGCATGGTCGTCAGGATTTGCGCCTACCGCGTCGTCCAGGAGGCTTTGAACAACGCCTTCTGGCACGGCGATCGGTCAGAGCCCGTCGTTGCCCTCCGCTCCGAGGGCCCGCTTCACCTGCTCACCATCAGGAGTGGCTCGCCGCGGCGGGGCGCAGCGCCGAGCGACGACCGGGTCAGCCTGGGCCTGAGCAGCATGCGCTATCGTGTGGAATCGCTCGGCGGAACACTCGAGATCGAATGGGGCGCCGGGCAGGTGGTGACGATCGCGGCGTCGATCCCGCAGGAGGGCCAGGCCGTTCAGGCCAGTTCGTCGTCGATCCCCAGCGTTCCCGTCTCCTGAATCTCGAGCCGTGCCTGCACCGCGAGAACCACCTCGACGCGGTTCTTCACCCGCAGCTTGTTCATGAGGTTCGTCATGTAGTGCTTGATCGTCTTCTCGCTGAGGTTGAGCGTCCGCGCAATTTCCTTGTTCGACTTTGCTTCGAGCAGGCACTCGACGAGCTGCCGCTCGCGCGCGCTCAGCTTTGCCGCTTTCAGCTCCCGCTGGCGGCGGGCGCGGTGGCGAAAGCCGGCCATGAGTATCTTCGAGAAATCCTCGGAGACGAACAGCTCGCCCGCCAGCACTGCCTCGATCGCATCGCTCAGGTCCTCCGAGGGCCGTCCCTTCAGCACATATCCCTGCGCGCCGGCGTCGAGCGCCTTCATCGCGAGGTTCACGTCGCCGTAGGCGGTGAAGACGATGGCCTTGGTCTCTCCGGATGCCGTGATCGCCTCTATTGCCGCAACGACGTCGCCCGGCATGCTGAGATCGATGACGGCGACCTGGGGCCGCGCCTGCCCCACGAGCCGGATCGCGTCGGCCGCGTTGGCGCCCGTCCCGACAACGGCAAAGCGGCCGTCCTCGGAGAGCAGCGCCTCGATGCCGCGCAGGAGCGTCGGATGATCATCGACGAGAACGATGCTGACGGGCGTGGCCGAAATAGCGTTGGTAGACGAGCTTGGCACCGCTCATGCCCCTCCATTGCTTCTGCCGTGACCGGGGTTCTGGCGGCCCGGATCGGGATTGGCACTATTCGGGTTGCCCGGATCGTGGTTACCGGGATTCGAGTTGCCCGGGTTCGGATTGCCCGGGCTGGGGTTGCCAGGGTTCGGGTTGCCCGGATTTGGGTTGCCAGGGTTCGGGTTTCCCGGATTTGGGTTGCCAGGGTTCGGGTTGCCCGGGTTGGGGTTGCCCGGATTGGGATTGCCCGGGTGGGAACTGCCTGACGGATGTCCGGCGTCGCCCGCGTTACCGGCAGACGCCGCGCCGCTCTTATCTCCAGCCTCCGGCGTTGCTCCTGCCACCTCGAGACCGCCCGCGCCAGCCGATCCCACAATCGCACCGGAGGCAGCGGTGACCACTTCTCCGGTTGCGGTGGAGGCGATCGCGGCGGACCCGCTTGCGACCCTCACCTGCGACGTACCCGAGGCGATGACCACCGTCAGGCTGCCGCCGTTTGGGATGACCGTGAGATGGTCGGTCTCGAGCCGCAGTTCGCGTCCGGTTTCCCCGTTGGTGTCGAGCGTCACGCTTCCGGAATACTGCCTGACCAAAGTCGCGGCCGTCCGTGGCTCGATAACCAGTTCGAGCGCGGAATTGGGGCCGACGAGGATCATGCCGCTGTCGCCGACGAGCTCGAGCCGGCCGCTCTGCAGTGTCCGGAGCGCCGCGTAGCCGTTGATCACGGTGCCGCGCTCGACCTCGTTCCACTGGCCACCGACAAGCGAAAGTACGGTTCCCCGACTCGCTGCGGCCGACCACTCGTCAGGAAGGGCGACGGCTGTCGTGAGCGCCAGCATGGCCAGCGCTGCGAGCGTCAACCGGATCGCGTGGATGATCGAGGGAATGTTCCGAACCTCCTCATGTCGCTCCGACCGCTGCCGCATCCCGTTCCAACGCGGAACCTCGCCGGGCACCGGGCCCGGAACGATGGCGACTGAAGTCGCCACTCACCTTTCGGCTGACCGGCCGGTTGCCCTTTTCGCCGGAGCCAGTTTATCTCATCGTTCATTCCCGGAAACCGACCCGGCGGTGCAGAGGTTGCGCCGCCTGCAAAACGGATGTCGCCGGCCGCCTTTCCAGGAGCAACGTGAAGGAGCCTGCCATTTCCAGGGTCGCACTCATTACCGGCGTGACGGGTCAGGACGGTGCGTACTTGTCCGAGCTGCTGCTCGGGAAGGGATATGTCGTCCACGGCGTAAAGCGCCGCTCATCCTCATTCAACACGGGGCGGATCGAACACCTCTATCAAGACCCGCACGAGGAAAACCAGAGGTTCATCCTCCACTACGGCGA
>CAYRNE010000076.1:0-10079 GCA_964425245.1 uncultured Devosia sp. | reverse complement strand
AGGAGATGATCTGGCTCGCCGGCAACAGCTTCTACGGCAGCAGGCAGATCTTTACGCCCGAGTTCCTGCGCTGGCTCGAGGACTTCCGCCTGCCGGAGTACCGGCTCGACAGGCGCGACGGCCAGTTCGTGCTGGAATTCCCGGGAAAGTGGGTCGAGACCACGATGTGGGAAATCCCCGCGCTGGCGATCATCAACGAGCTGCGCTCCCGTGCCGCGCTCAGGGATTACGGCCCGTTCACGCTGGACGTCACCTATGCGCGCGCCAAGGCGAAGATGTGGGAGAAGGTCGAGCGGCTCAAGACGCTGCCTGAACTCCGCATATCCGATTTCGGCACGCGCCGGCGGCATTCGTTCCTCTGGCAGCGATGGTGCGTCGAGGCGCTGAAGGAGGGGCTGGGGACAACCAAGTTCACCGGCACCTCAAACGTCCTGCTCGCGATGGACAACGATCTCGAAGCACTCGGGACCAATGCGCACGAACTGCCGATGGTTCTGGCGGCGATCGCGCCGGACGAGAAGGCGATGCGCTGGGCGCCCTACCAGGTTCTTGAGGACTGGAAGAGCTATTACGGCGGCAACCTGCTGATCGTCCTTCCCGACACCTTCGGGACCAGTGCCTTTCTCAGGGACGCGCCCGACTGGGTCGCCGACTGGACCGGCTTCCGGCCGGACAGCGCGCCGGAAATCGAAGGCGGGGAAAAGATCATCGCGTGGTGGAAATCGAGAGGCCGCGATCCGCGCGAAAAGCTGCTCATCTTCTCGGACGGGCTCGACGTCGATGCCATCGAGAATGCGTACCGCCACTTCGATGGACGGGTGCGCATGGCCTTCGGCTGGGGCACCAACCTCACCAACGATTTCGCGGGCTGCTCGCCGATCCCCAATCCGCGGCTCGATCCGATCTCGCTCGTCTGCAAGGTCAGCGAGGCCAACGGCCGGCCTGCCGTGAAGCTCTCCGACAATCCCAGGAAGGCGACGGGCGAACCCGAGGAGATCGGGCGCTACCTGAGGATCTTCGGCGACGAGGATCGCGTCGCGCACGAAGTTCTGGTCTAGCGGCGGCAGCGGGGCCTATGCTCGAAGGCGGCCGGCGCGGACGGCCCTCTGCCGGATGCACGTCAAGGGAAGGATAGCGATGACCGAGTCATACGAATGCCTCGACGAGCCGGGCGACACACCCGACTCTCCGGTCCTCTTCCTGTTCCACGGCACCGGCGGCGACGAAAGCCAGTTCTTCGATCTTGCCGCCCAGCTCGTGCCGGGCGCGCGCCGCGTCGCCCCCCGTGGCGATGTCTCGGAGAACGGGGCGATGCGCTATTTCAGGCGCTACGCCGAGGGCCGGTTCGACATGGACGATCTTGCCCGCGCCACGCGCAAGATGACCGGCTTCGTGCGCGCCCGCGTCGCGGGCGGTGCGCAGTCCGTGGTGGTTCTGGGCTTCGGCTATTCCAACGGCGCCAACATCCTCGCGAGCCTGCTGTTTGCTGCGCCGGAGCTCTTCGATCGCGCGGCGCTGCTCCACCCGATGATCCCGTTCGACCCGGCCCCGCAGCCCGGCCTCGCCGGCAGGCGCGTGCTGATCACCGCCGGACGGCGCGATCCGATCTGTCCGCCGGATGCGACCGAACGACTGGCAGGCTGGTTCAGGGAGCAGGGCGCCGAGGTCACCCTCCACTGGCATGAGGGCGGGCACGAAATCCGGCAGGACGAGCTCGCGGCGGCGCGGGATTTCCTCGGCGGCTGATGCGCGACAATCCACGGCCATGAGGAGGTCGCTGCAACTGGGCCGCGTTGCGATCGAAGTGGTCTACCAGGAACGCGTTACCCCGCGCCGCTCAGGCGTGCAGATCGGCCCAATCGGGATGGCGGCGGAACTGCGCAGCGACATAGGAGCAGACGGGAAGAATCCGGAAGCCGAGACGCCGCGCATCGGTGATGGCCGCGTTCATGAGGAGCTCCGCCAGGCCGTGGCCGCGGTGCGAAACCGGCACGTAGGTGTGATCGGCGATCATCACGCCGTCGTCGCGGCGGCCGTAGGTCATTTCGGCCTCGAGGCCGTCCGGCAGGCGAATGACGTAGCGGCCTCGCTGTGCGCCATCCTCGCGCTCGACGACATGGGCTCCGGTCATGATCGGTTTCCGCAGTTGGTACTCGCATTTATGTAGTGCGCGTGTCCGGCGTTTGCCAGCCGCGCTCAGATGCGAGTCATGTCCTGCTGCAGTTCGGGGAAGAGGTGGCGTTCCATGAGGAAGGGATGGATCTTGAGCGCTGTCGCCATGTCCTTCAGGGCCAGCGCCCGCTGACCGAGCTGCAGGTACATGAGAGCGCGCCCGGACAGCGCGCCGAAATGCCGCGGCTCCCGCTTGAGCACCTCGGCGCAATCGGCGATCGAGGCCTCGAAGTTTCCGAGCAGGTAATAGATCGTCGCGCGCTGGTTCCAGCCTTCGGCATAATCCGGATGTTCTGCGATCATGCGGTTCAGGATGCGCAGGGCTCCGTCCAGATCGGCGTAGCGGCGCGCCTCGAGGACCTCGTTCATCTGCATCGCGAGGTCGCTGTCGGACGGCGTGGTCCAGTGCATCCAGATCTTCTGGTCGATGGCGTGCGCGGCCTGTTCGGTTGGTGCGGCCCGCAGCTGCGCGAAGAGTTCGTCCAGTTCGGCGTCCGCGTCCTGCGCGGCCGCCGTGCTGAAGCACAGCAGCACCGCCGCCAGCCCAAGCAGCAGGCGCAGAGTGGCGGCCAGGTTTCGTGCCATGGCGTGCATCGCCCGCGCATAGTCACGCCCGGCGGCGGGCGATGCAAGACATGTTTGCGTGAGTGGCAGGCGCTTGACGGCAACCGGCATTCTCCCGTTGATCGGGACGTCGATCGGGAGGAATCGCTTATGCCGCTGCCCATCCATCACGTGATCGCCGCGGGTCCGCGCCCGGTGGCCCCGTTCAGCCATGCGGTCGAGGCGAACGGCTTCGTTTTCGTTACCGGCCAGATGCCGACCGATCCCGACGCGCCGGACGCGCCGCTCGCCGAGGGAATAGAAGCGCAGACGCGGCGCGTGATCGAGAACCTTAGGATCGTGCTCGGCGGCCTGGGTCTGGGGCTCGAGCACGTGGTGATGGCACGCATCTATCTCACGCATTTCGAGCGCGATTATGCGGCGCTCAACGCGCTATGGCCCGGCTTCTTCGCCCCCGGGAAGCTGCCGGCGCGGACGACGGTGGGTGTGACCGGGCTCGCGGTCGGCGCCCTTATCGAGATCGATCTCGTCGCCGCGCGGCCCTAGCCGCGGACCTTCGGCGTCCTGCCATAGAGCAGCAGCATCGCGATGATGACGACGCCGTAGATGATCTGCCGGCCGAACTCGGCCATCTGCATGACGCCGAGGATGGACTGGAGCAGCGTGATGAGGATCACACCGGCGACGGTGCCGAGGTAATTGCCGCGCCCGCCGAGGATCGAGGTCCCGCCCAGCACCACGGCCGCGATCGCCGGCAGGAGATAGGCGTCGCCCATCGACTGCGCCGCCTTGCCGGCATAGCCGGCGAGCAGCACGCCGCCGAACGCCGCGAGGCCGCCGCAGAGCGCGAAGGCGATCATCACCACCCGCTGCGTCGGTACGCCTGAAAGGTAGGCCGCGCTCTCGCGGTTTCCGATGCCGTAGACGGCGCGCCCGAAGGACGTGCGAGTGAGCACGAAGATCGCTGCCGCTCCGACGATCAGCCATACCACGACGGCGTGCGGCACGCCGAAGGTTGATTGCGCAGCGAGGAACTTCATCGCGCCCGAGGCGGAATCCTGCGGCGCGAAGCCACCGGTGTAAGCGACCATCAGCCCCTGTGCGACAGCGTTGACGGCGAGCGTGATGATCATCGAAGGGATGCGCAGATAGGCAACGCCGATGCCGTTGACCAGTCCGAGCAGCACGCCGGTGAGGACCCCGAACGGGATCGCCAGCACCTCGCCCATGGGACCGAAATTTGTCGCCGCCGCCGCCATCATCGCTCCCATCGTCACCGTCCAGGGCACGCTGAGGTCGATCTGGCCGAGCAGGATCACCAGCATCATGCCTGTCGCGATCACGCCGAGAAACGCGCCGACCTTGAGCTGCAGGAGCAGGTATTCGGGCGAAAGGAAGTTCGGCGAATAGAGGCTGCCGACGAGCAGCAGCAGGATGATGCAACCGAAGGCGGTGAGCACCGCAGGGTCGAGCCGCCTGAGCCAGGCACGGCCCGCCTCGCGGGTTGCGACTGGAGCCGGGTTGGTCGATGTCGTGTCCGGAGAGGTCATTGCCGATGCCTCAGCTGAAGAGTTCGAGCCGGTTCTTGACCTGGAACAACCGCGCCGATCCGAGGGATACGGCGACCAGCAGCACCACGCCCTGGAACAGCGGCTGCCACAACGGGTCGAGTTCGAAAACGAAGAGCAGGTCCCCGATGGCGCGGAAGGCGAGGGCGCCGAAGATGGCGCCGATGACACTGCCTCGTCCGCCGTAGAGCGAGACGCCGCCGAGCACCACCGCCGCGATCGAGTAAAGCGTATAGGTGTTGCCGTTGGCGAGCGAGGCTTCGCCCGAATAGGTGAAGAAGGTGAGGAACATGCCGCCCATGGCCGCGAGGAGCCCCGCGATCGTATAGGCCGCGAACTTGGCCGCCTTTATCGGCATGCCGGACATGTAGGCCGCGACCTCGGATGAGCCTACCGCGTAAACGGCCCGCCCCAGTACCGAGCGGCGGAAGGGGATCCAGAAGATCAGCACCACCGCCGCGAGGGCCACGAGGCTCGAGGGAATGACGCCGAAGAGCTTGCCGGTCAGGGCACCCGCGAGCGCGGCGGAGAAATCCGGCGAGGAGCCGGGGAAGGGCCTGAGCCAGAGTGCAATCCCGAAAAAGATGGCGCCGGTCGCGATTGTGGTGACGATCGGCTGCAGGCGGCCGACGATGACGATCAACCCGTTGAGCGCACCGCAGGCCGCTCCCATGCCGAGGACCACAACGACGCCAAATGCGGTCTGCAGCGGCGTTCCCACCAGCACATAGGAGCCGACGACGTTGGCAAGGATGAAGATCATGCCGACGCTCAGATCGATCCCCGCGGTCAAGACGACCACTGCCTGCGCCATGGCGACCAGCGCCAGCAGCACGCCCTTGTTCGCCGCAGTCTGCACCACGTTGGGCGTGAAGCCCGCCGGGTGGTTGGCGACATAAATCGCGAACATGAGAATGAAGATGAAGAGCGCGAGGAGCGTCCCGCGCTGCTCGTTGAACCAGTAGCGCCAGTCCTTCACGCGACTTCCAGCGGTTGGCCGCCGTCCCCCGGTTGCGTGTCGATGTTGAGCGCGCTGCCGACGAGGGCGCGCTCGGTGATCTCGTCGCCGCTGAGCGTCGCACGGATGGCGCCGTCGTAGAGCACGAGCACCCGGTCGCAGCAGCCGATCAGTTCGGCGTAGTCGGTCGAATAGAGAATGATCGCGGCACCGTCGTCGGCGAGCTTGCGCAGCAGCCGATAGATTTCCTGCTTGGTGCCGACGTCGATGCCGCGCGTCGGATCGTTGAGCAGGATGATGCGCGGCTCGACCATGAGCCACTTGGCGATTACGACCTTTTGCTGGTTGCCGCCCGAGAGCGATCCGGCCGGCACGGCGGTCCCGTCGGTCTTGATCGCAAGCAGCCGGATCATCTCGTCGATGGCGCGCTTTTCGCGACGCCTGTCGACGATGCCGGCAGGCGACAGGCGGTCCAGCGCCGCAAAGCTCAGGTTGTCGCGTACCGACATCGGCAGCATCAAGCCTTCCGTCTTGCGGTCCTCGGGAATCAGCGCCATGCCGACCGCCTTGCTCGCCGCGCCGCGCGGGCTGACGAGGGCGACCGGCCGCCCGTCGACCACAACCTCGCCGGTGACGCTGCGCAACACGCCGAACAGCGCCAGCAGCAATTCGCGCTGGCCCTGGCCGTCGAGCCCGCCGAGTCCGATCACCTCACCGGGGCGAACGTCCAGCGAAATGTCCTTGAGGCGCTGGTTCCAGCTCAGGTGCCGCACCTCCAGCACCGGCCTGTTGCTTTCGGGCTGCGGCGGGGGTTTGGGCGGAAAGACGTGGCTGTATTCGCGCCCGATCATCAGTTCGATGACTTCGTTGTCGGTCTTGGTGCCGGCCCTGTAGGTTGCGACCTTGCGGCCATTGCGGAAGACGGTGCATTCGTCGGCAAGTTCGGCGATCTCGCTCATGCGATGCGAGATGTAGAGCAGCGCCATGCCCTCGCTGCGCAGCCGCTTCAGCACCGAGAAGACCGTCGCCACGTCCGCCGCCGTCAGCGCCGACGTCGCCTCGTCGAGGATGAGGATGCGCGGCTCGCGGGCGAGCGCCTTGGCGATCTCGACGATCTGCCGGCGGCTCAGCGGCAGGTCCTTGACCAGCGCCAGCGGATGGATGTCTGCGCCGCCCGCGCGGGCAAGGGCTTCCTCGGCAAGCCGGCGCTGCGCCGCCCGGTCGATCATGCCGAAGCGCTGCGGCGGCTGGCGGATGATGATGTTGTCGGCGACCGTGAGGTCGGGGATGAGCGAAAGTTCCTGGAAGATGCAGGCGATGCCGGCATCGTTGGCGGCCGCGGGATCGCGGAACGAAACGGCCTGACCGTCGAGCAGCATCCGGCCTTCATCGGGCGAGACGACGCCGCTCATCACCTTGATGAGCGTCGATTTGCCGGCGCCGTTCTCGCCGAGGATGGCGTGGATGCGCCCCTGGTAGACCTCGAGGTCGGCCTTTTCCAGCGCCCGGACGCCGCCGTAGCGCTTCGAAATGCCTTCCATGCGGAAGAGCGGCAAAGTGTCGTTCATCTGGGCAGTCCCGGTCGGCCTTCCCCGAAACGCGTGTTTCGAGATTACGCCCCGCCGGCCCGCCGCGAAAGCGGGCCGGCAAGGGGGCCGCGGAACCGAAGTCCCGCGGCGGAGGGAACGTTGACTACTGGTCGGCCTGCGTCTGGCCCATGATTTCCTGGGCCGTGAAGTTGATGCCGCAGGTCGGGAAGGAGTTGCCGACGAAGAAGTTGTCGGACTGGTCCGAGTAGTAGTTCTCGCCGTCCTTGAAGTCGGGGTCCTCGACGATCGCCAGCGGCAGCTTGATCGACTGCGGGACGACCTTGCCTTCGAGGGCATCGATCGCCGTCTTGATGGCCACCGCGACCTGCGCCGGGCCGGTGCCGGCCGACGAGCAGACGAGGCCTTCGCCGGCGTGCGCGCCGCAGAACTTGCGGAAGCCGTTCTCGGTTTCACCGCCGACGGGCACGAAGGCATGGCCGGCGTCGATCAGCGCCTGCACGGTGCCGGTCGAGCCGCCCTGCACGGTGATGCCGTCGAACTTGCCGTGAACGGCAATGGCGTCGGCCGTCGCCTTCTGCGCGGTCGCGTCGTCCCACTTGCCGACGACTTCGACGATCTCCCAGTTCTTGCCGGTCGCGCCCAGCGTTTCGTGGATGCCGTTGTGACGGTCGGTGTCGACCGAGGTGCCGGCGACGCCGCGCACTTCGAGGACCTTGCCGCCCTCGGGCAGGTGGTCATTGAGCCAGTTGGCCCAGAGCACGCCGAGGCCCTTCTGGTCCACATTGACGTTGATCGCGTCGGTGGTGTCGAGAATGTTGTCGAAGGCGACGAGGATGACCCCGGCCTCCTTGGCGCGCTGGATCACGGGGCCGAAGGCCTGAGGATTCTGCGCGTTGACGACGATCGCGTCGTATCCCGAGTCGATGAAGTTGTTGATCGCCGAGATTTGTGCAGCCACGTCCTCGCCGGTCGAGACGACCTTGAATTCGGAGAGCTTGGCGGCGACGTCCGGCTGGGCCGCGTAGGCCTTGGCCGTCTGGATCATCTGGATGCGCCAGGTATTGGCGATATAGCCGTTGGCGAGCGCGATCCGGAACGGCCCTTCCTTGGCGGGATACTGGAAGAACTGTACGGAGTCGTCCCAGGGCACGTAGCACTGGGGGTCGGCAGCCGGACCGTCGACCATCGCCGGCTCGGCGACGGCGACCGCCGTCGTCATCATCAGGGCGGCGACCACCGCCGCTGTCGTACGTGCGAACCTCATCTTTTTGCTCCTCCCTGAGCACTTGGTTCCTAGCAGCGGCCTCGCCGGTCGCGGCGCTCCTCGGCGCGTGATCCGTTCGCCCGCTTGCTCACCCGCTGCGGCATGAACCGCAGCCTCCGGCGCACGAAGCGCCGAATTCCGTCAGTCTTGCTCCTCCTTGAACAGCGCGAGGCCCATCTCGAGATGCTCGGCCATGCGGTACTGAAAGGCGAGCCGGTCGCGCGCTTCGAGCGCATCGACGATGGCCGCGTGCTGGGCATAGTTGATGCCGTCGAACTTGGCGCGGCTGACGCCATTCTCCATGATCTTGAGCATCACGGGCTTCATGACGCGGTAGATCTCGACAATCTGCCGGTTGTCGAGAATCGAGACCAGGCGCAGGTGGAAGCGGTAGTCCTGCTGGGCCGCCCCGGCGTAATCGGTCTGCTCCGGCATCTGGTCGTTGATGGAACGCAGTTCGGCAATGTCGTCCGGGGTCGCCTGATCGAGCAGAAGGTCGATCCCGCCGACCTCGATGAGCCGGCGGAAGCCTTGCGTATCGAGGAAGGTTTTCCGCGACAGCTCGAGCGAATTGAACGAATAGAGGTCGAAGACCGCGTCCATGCGGCGGTCGATGATCACCGCGCCGACCTTCGGCCGGACGTCGACCAGCCCGTATGCCTTTAGGATGCGCATTGCTTCGCGAACCGTGTTGCGGCTCGACGAGAACATCTCCGTCAGCTCGCGCTCCGAGGGCAAGGCGTCCCCGACGCCAAGGTTCTGCTCGTCGATCAGGGTGCGGATATGGCTGACAAGGGTTTCGACGGCCGAATTCGCGAGGTGCACCCGGCTGTGCGTCCGGGGCTCGCGCGACACCTCGATGGCGCTTCCCTCGTTCAAGTGGCTTCCTCCCTCGCGCATTTGTTGGACCAGATGGTCAATCGAGTCAATCTCCCGTATTCACGGAACGCGGAAAATGCATGGGGCCCAGGCCTTCGAGGTCGCTCTGGTCCAACAAAAAGTATTACTAATTACTAGCGCCGAAGGGGCGTGGACTTTCGCCGCGGCGTTCAGCCCCCCGTTGCGGCGGCGAGTTTGGCCAGGCGTTCGGCGAGCGCCCTCAGCTCCCATTCCCGGGCAAGCCCGGCGGCTCGCGCCCAATCGGGCGGGGTGGTCTGCGGGATCGGCGGCAGCGGCGCAGTCGGCACCATGGTCGCGATGCGCTTATAGAGCTTCAGGTCTTCGCCCTGGGTGGGGAAACGGTTGTCGGCAATCATCGACTCGAGATCGGGATAGCGCTTGAGAAGACTCGCGGCCGTCGTCGGCCCCACGCCCCGCGCACCGGGGATCTTGTCCGACGGGTCGCCCCGAAGCGCTATGAAATCCGGCACCTGGTGCGGCTCGACGCCATAGCGCTCGCGCACCTCGGCCGGGCCGATGCGCGCCAGTTCACCGCCCTTCACGGGATGGAGGATCGTCGTCCGCTCCGACGCGAGCTGGAACGCATCGCGGTCGCCGCTCGCAACGATCGCCGTGCCGCCACGCTCTTCTTCTGCCGCGACGGCCGCTGCAAGAAAATCGTCGGCCTCGAAGCCTGCGCCCTTGCCGACGACGAAACCGAAGGCCTCGACCAGAGTCGGCAGGGCGTTGAGCTGTTCGATCAGTTCGTCGTCGAACTCGCGGCCTGCCTGATAGCCGGGCAGTTCCCTGGCCCGCCAGTTCGGCACCTCGAGCGTGTCCCAGCCCACGACAACCGAACGAGGCATTTCGGCCTCGTAGAGCCGCACCAGGTAATTGGCAAAGCCGACGATCGCGCCGGCGCCCCGGTTGCCGGCCCGGCGGATCGTCTTGGGCAACGCGTGGTAGGCGCGGTGCGCAAAGGAATCGCCGTCGATGACAAGCAGCGGGCGGGTGTCCATCCCGACCGACAGGCTGTGCCAGCACAGCATCACCTCGTCGGTCGAGAAGACGCGGCGCCGCACACCGGGCCGGATCACGTCCTCGGGAACCTCGTCCCAGTTGAC
>CAYRNE010000075.1:0-10131 GCA_964425245.1 uncultured Devosia sp. | reverse complement strand
GGTCATGTCCTGGCCGTCGATCTCGATGGTGCCGGCGGTCGGCTGCTCGAAGCCGGCGAGCATGCGCAGCAGCGTCGACTTGCCCGAGCCCGAGCCGCCGAGCAGGCAGAAGAGCTCGCCCTTGAAGATGTCGAGCGAGACGTTCTGCACGGCTGTCACGTCGCCGAACTTCTTGGTGACTTCCCGGATGCGGACGAAGGGCTGGGCATGCGGATCGCGCCAGGGGCGCGTGTCGGCGGCGATCTGCGGCTTCTTGGCCATCTGGGCCCCCGGACGATGAGAGGCGGGGCCGGTATGGCCCCGCCTCGGTCGCTACTACTGGCCTGTCTTGATGCGGGTCCAGGCGCGCGTCAAGATGCGGTCATAGGCTGCGCTATGCGCCTTGAGGCCGAAGGACACGGCAACGACTTCCGGCGGCGGATAGATGCCGGGGTTGCTCTTGACCTCCTCGTCGACGAACTCGGTCGCAGCGGCATTGGCGCTCGCGTAGAACACGTAGTTCGAAATCGCCGCGGTGACCTCGGGGCGCAGGATGTAGTCGATGAACTTGTAGGCGTTCTCGACGTGCTGCGCGTCGGCCGGGATGGCGAGCAGGTCGAAGGCGGTCAGCGAACCCTCCTTGGGGATGATGTAGCTGATCTCGCCCACACCGGCCTCGGAGGCGGCATCGGCCGCGATGAACACGTCGCCCGAATAGCCGAGCGCGAGGCAGATCTCGCCCGAGCCGAGGTCGTCGATGTACTGGCTCGAGTGGAAGTAGCGGATGTAGGGCCGGATCGACATCATCAGTTCCTCGCCCTTGGCGAGGTCTTCCTCGGACTCCGAGTTGGGGTCGAGGCCCAGGTAGTTGAGAACCGTGGCCATGACTTCCGAGGGCGAGTCGAGGACGGCAATCCCGCAGTCGGCGAGCTTTGCGGCGTTCTCCGGCACGAACAGCGCGTCCCAGCTGTCGATCGAGGCGTCGCCGAGGCGTTCGGCCACCTTCTCCACATTGAAGCCGAGCCCGACCGTGAAGCTCATGTAGGGGACGGAGTGAGCGTTATCCGGGTCGTGGGCGGCGGCCTGCGCGAGAATGGTGGGATCGAGATTGCCGTAATTGGAGAGCTTGCTCTTGTCGATCGGCAGCAGCAGGCCCGCGGCGACCTGGCGCTCGAGGAAGGAGCCGGAGGGAACGACGATGTCGTAGCCCGACGAGCCGGCGAGCAGCTTTGCCTCAAGCACCTCGTTGCTGTCATAGACGTCGTAATTGACATCGATGCCGGTCTCGGCCTCGAAGTTCGCGACCGTGTCTTCGGCGATGTAATCGGACCAGTTGTAGACGTTGACCACTTCCTGGCCGAGCGCCGGGGAGGCCAGCAGCAGCGCGCCGAAGGCCACCATCATCTTCTTCTGCATCGGTTTCCTCTCTTTCTCCCTTTTTCGGTACCGCCGCACCCAGGTGTGGCGGGTTCGTTGAACGGCGCGGCCGGCGATCCCCGGTTCAGGACAAGGACCGCCCGGACCGGCGACGCTGTTTCGGTAATGGTTTGCTGAAGGCCAAGCGGCGCATCGCTGCGCCGGGTAGTGAGCGGATCGCGACTGGCCCGGATCCGGGCGCCCATCGGTCCGGCGCACCATCCGGACCAACAATGACCGTGCTCAGTGAAGTAACCCTTCGCTTGGGGTTGGCGTGAGGCCGAGAACCTAGTGGCAAACCGTTGGGACCACAAGGGTTCGCGGCGGGCAATGCGCAGCGGCTTGACGCGGGCAAGCCGGAGCCGCTAGCCCAGAAATTCAGGGGTCACCGAACGGAGCAGCGCCTTGCCCGCCGCCGCGCATCTTGCCGTATCCGCCGAGGTCGCTGCCGCCGTCCGCGCCGGTGATCCGGTCGTCGCGCTCGAATCGACGATCATCACGCATGGCATGCCGTTTCCGCAGAACCTGGAAATGGCCCGGCGGGTCGAGGCCGTGGTCAGGAAAGGCGGTGCGGTGCCGGCGACCGTCGCGATCCTGAGGGGCGTGCTGCGCGTCGGCCTTGCCGACGGGGAAGTCGAGGACCTTGCCCGCATGGGCGGGGCGGCGGCCAAGGCCTCGCGGCGCGATGTCGCAGCCCTCGTCGCGGACGGCGAAACGGCTGGAACGACGGTTGCGACAACCATGCAGCTCGCGGCGCGCGCGGGGATTGCCCTGTTTGCGACGGGAGGCATCGGCGGGGTGCACCGGGGGGCGGAGAGCAGCTTCGATATCTCTGCCGATCTCGAGGAGCTGGGGCGGACGCCGGTCGCCGTCGTCTGCGCGGGAGCCAAGTCGATCCTCGATATCCCGAAGACGCTCGAAGTGCTCGAGACCAAGGGCGTGCCTGTCCTCGGCTACCGGACCGACGACTTCCCCGCCTTCTGGGCGCGGTCGAGCGGAAGCCGGGTCGACCGGCGCTACGACAGCGCCGCCGGGATCGCGGCGGTGATCGACGTCCAGGCCAAGCTCGGCATGGGCGGCATTCTGGTCGCCAATCCGATCCCGGCCGAGCACGCGCTCGACGCGGCCGAGATGGAGTCCTGGATCGAGGCCGCGATCAAGGATGCGGAGCGGAATGGAATCGCCCGTAACGAGCTGACGCCATTTCTGCTCAGACGAATATTCGAACTGACCGGCGGGCGAAGCCTCACCGCCAATATCGCGCTCGTCGAGCACAACGCCGCCGTGGCCGCGGAGATCGCCGTCGCGCTCTCCGCAAGGCGGCGGGGATGACCGCCGGCCGGGTCCTCGTGGTCGGCGACGTCATGACCGACATCATCGTCGTACCCGAAGGGCCGCCGGTCCGCGGCTCCGACCGGCGCGCCTCGATCCGCTCCAAACCCGGCGGGTCCGGGGCCAACCAGGCGGTGTGGCTCGGGTCGATGGGGACACCGGTCAGCTTCGTCGCCCGCGTCGGTGCGGCGGACAAGCCGCACCTCGAGGCCTACTTCAAAGGCTTTCACGTCGAGCCCATCCTCGTGGCCGATGCGCTCGCGCCGCCCGGCGTCCTCGTCACCATCGTCGATCCGGATGGCGAGCGGAGCTTTCTCACAGACCGCGGCGCCAATCTCGCGCTCGCGCCTTCCGACATGCCGGTCTGGCTGCTGGATGAGGTCGGACTCGTGCTCGTCTCCGGCTACTGCTACTTCGCCGAAGGACCCCGTTCGGCGGTGAGGTGGCTCGCCGGGGAGGCGCGGGCGCGCGGCATCCCGCTGGCGGTGGACGCTGCCTCGGCCGGCTTCATCCAGGAAGCCGGCGCTTCGAATTTCCTCGATTGGATCAGCGGTTTCTCGCTTCTCTTCTGCAATCGCGCGGAAGCGATCGAGCTTACCGGCAGCGACGACCTCTCTGTGCAAATGCATGCGCTCGGTGCCCATGGGGCTCGTGTCGTGATCAAGCTCGGCCGCGACGGGGCCGCTGTCGGGGGCGCGGACGGGGTTCTCGCGCAACTGCGCGCTCCGGATGCGAAGGTCGTCGATACAACCGGGGCGGGCGATGCCTTCGCTGCCGCGTTCATCACCGCCGAGCTTGCCGGCAAGCCCCCGCAGGCTTGCCTTGCCGCGGGCGTCGCGGCGGGCTCGGCCGCGGTCGAGAAGGTCGGCGGGCAGCCGGGCTAGCGGGTCTATTCCTCGCGGAGGAAGCGAGCCGGCTTCACCGAGAGCGCCGACCACGTCGTCACCGTGCCGACGGCGATCGTCAGCGTGACGGCCGCGGCGATCACGGCGATCACCACCATCGGATCGATGCGATAATCGATCTCGAGCACCAGCTCGACGAAGGCCCAGGCGCCGACGAGGCTGAGAACGGCCGCGATGACGGCGGAGAGCGCGCCCAGCAGGCCGTATTCGACGAGGTAGGTCCGGACGATGTCGGCGCGGGTTGCACCGAGGACCTTCATCACCATGGCGTCGGCCTCGCGCTGGCGGCGGCCGGCGGCCATTGCTCCGGCAAGGACCAGCAGACCGCTCACCACGGCGAGCCCGCCGATCACCGCCACCGCGTTGGTGACCGAATCGAGTACGCGGGAGAACACTTCGAGCGCCTCGGAAACGGGGAAGAATGCGAGGTCGGGGAAGGTCTCGACGAGCGTCCGCTGCATCTCGCGCTCGGTTCCGTCCGCGGTCTGGAGCAGGCCGAGATAGGTTACCGGAAAGAGTTCGATGATGTTGGGCGTCAGCACGAAAGCGAAGCTGACCCCGCCGCCCCGCCAATCAAGATCGCGCAGGTTCGCGACGCGGGCAGTCAGCTCCTCGCCATAGATCCGGAAGAGGATTTCGTCGCCGACCTTCAGCCCCATGGCATCGGCCATTTCGGTGTAGACCGAAACCAGCGGCTGCCCTTCGTAATCCGCCGGCCACCATTCGCCCTCGACGACGCTCGAGCGCGGCGGCAAGGGACCGGACGCCGTCAGCGGAAACTCGCCGCCTTCGAAGGCCATCGCCATTTCCTCCGACGGGGGCTCGATTTCGCCGACCGGCTGGCCCTTGATGCCGATCATGGCTCCGCGGATCATAGCCGTCGACTCGAAGGTCTCGATCCGCGGCTCGCTCGCGGCGAATTCGGCGAGCATCGCAGCTTCGTCCTCGAACAGGTCCATGTAGACGAAGTCGGGCGCTTCGGGCGGCACGGCCTCGCGATCGAGCTGGTGGCGCAGGTTATTGTCGATGAGCGCGATCAGCAGGAGCAGCCCCAGACCGAGCCCGAGCGAGAGGATGACGATCGGCGCGGGCGCGCCCGGCCGGTAGATGCTCTTGAAGGCATTGCGGATCGTCGTATTGGGAAGCGGCGGTACGAGCCGCAGGAGCCTTTGCAGCACGAAACCGGCGAGGCGAAGCGCAACGAAGGCCGCGGTGACGCCCAGCGCATACCAGAAGACGAGGATCGGCCGATTGGTGGTGACGAGCGCCAGAGCATAGATGCCGCCGATCGCAACGAGCAACGGCACCCAGAGCCCCGGCCGTGCGAGATCGCGCCAACCGAAGCCGCCCTCGACGCTGCTGCCGGCGGCACGGAACAGCAACGCCGGACGCAGCATCTCGGCGCGCTTGAGCGGCAGGAAGGCGAAGGCGAGGCCGACGAGGATGCCGAAGGCGGCCGCGACCAGAAGCGAGAGCGGGTCCACGACGATCGGCAGGCTGATGCCGAGCAGGCTGCCGACGATGGGCAGCGCCGCAATGGTGATGGCCGCGCCGAGCATGAGGCCGAGCAGGATGCCCGCCAGCGCGAGGACCACGACCTGCGCCAGGAAATGGACGAGGATTCGCCCGCTCGTCGCGCCGAGTGCCTTCAGCGTTGCAATCGAGCGCTGGCGTTCGGTGATGTAGGCGGCGACGGCATTGCTGACGCCTACGCCGCCCACGATCAGCGCCGAAAGGCCGACGATGGTGAGGAACCGCGAGAAGATGTTGAAGAAGCGCGCGATATCCGCCGTCGAGTCCCGTGGCGAGTTCACGTCCCAGCCGGCGTTCGGGAAACTCGAGCCGATCCGCGATGCGGCGTCCTCGAACGTGACCTCCTCGAGCAGCATCTTGTAGCGGTATCGTGCGAGGACCCCGGGCTGCAGGATGGCGGTCGCCTCGAGCGCCTCTACCGAAACGAGGGCAGGGGTGCCGAACTGGATGGTCTGGGTGAGCTGGTCGGGAACGCCCGTCAGCCGGCCGCGGATCTCGAAAGGCACGTCCTCGATCGTCACCCGGTCGCCGACGTTCACGCCGAGCCGGTCGAACAGCAGCGACTCGGGAACAAGGCCGTGCGCGCCGTCGCGAAAGGCGAGCAGTTCTTCAAGACTTGCGTTCGGGATCGCGGGGTCGGCGACGGTGACTTCGCCGACAAGCGGGTAATTGCCGTCAACGGCGCGCAGCGCGAGGAAGGCGTTAGTCTCGTCGCGCCGGGCGTTGCCCATGACCTCGATGACCTCGGCCACGGTCCCGAACGAGTGGAAGAGCTCGCGCTCGGCCGGTTCGGCGGCGCGGTAGGAAAGGCCGGCCTCGATGTCGCCGCCGAGCAGGAGGCGTGCATCGCGATCGAGGGCCAGTTGCAGGGCAGCGCCCACCGAGCCGACGATGGCGATGGTCGCGACGCCCAGCGCAAGGCAGGCGAGGAGGACGCCAAAGCGCCGGAGGTCGCCGCGCAGATCGACCATGGCGACGCGCAGCCATGCGAGAAGCGTGCTCACGCGTGCACGGCCTCCACGGTGAGCCGGCCCTGGTTCATATGCAGAAGCCTGTCGGCCCGGCGCGCGAGCTCGGGGTCGTGGGTGATGAGGAGGATCGCCGTCCCCCGCTCCCGGGCGAGCCCGAACATCAGTTCGATCACCCGGGCGCCAGTTTCCTGGTCCAGATTGCCGGTCGGCTCGTCGGCGAGGAGCAACTTCGGCTGTCCCACGAGCGCCCGGGCGAGGCCGACGCGCTGCTGCTCGCCCCCCGAAAGCGCGCTGGGGAGGTGGGTCAGCCGCTGGTTCAAACCGACTTCGGCCAGGGCGGCGGCGGCCCGCTCGCTCAGCTCACGCCAGGGCGTGCCGGCCTCGGCGATCTCGAGGGTCAACGCGACGTTCTCCAGCGCCGTCATCGACGGAATCAGGTGGAAGTTCTGGAACAGGATGCCGAGGCTCTTGCGCCGGAAGATCGCCAGCTCGTCCTCGCTTTTCCGGGAGATATCCACGCCGTCGACGACGATTTTACCGCTCGTCGCACGTTCGAGGCCGCTGAGGACCATGAGCAGGGAGGTCTTGCCGCTGCCCGAGGGGCCGACGACGGCCGCTACCTCGCCGGCGGCAAGGCTCAGGTCGACGTCGCGGAGGATGTGGAGGGGCTGCCCGCCGCTCCTGAGGTGCAGATTCGTGCCTTGGGCTTGGATGACGGGGGCGGCCATGACGATCCGGCGGTATTGAGGTGGCCCACACATAGAGCACCGGCGGTCAAGGTCAATGCCAGGCGGCTGCGCGCCGGTTCCGGGGGCAACAGGCCTGACTGCGCATCCGCGCGGAGTCCGCGGAACGAATTCCGCGCCGCGCGAGTTGCTGGCCAATGAGCTTGGGACCGCTCAGCGGCCACATGGCCCAGCACATCCTGCTGATGAACGTCTTGGCGCCGGCCCTGGCGCTGACCTTGATTCGGCTTTCCCTGCCTCTGCGCGGCCGCGCGCTGCTCGCCGCGACGCTCCTGCAGCTGGTCCTGATCTGGGGATGGCACGCTCCGGGCGTGCTGCCGATTGCTGCAAATCACTCCGTCCTGCACCTCGCCATGCAGGCCAGCCTCTTTGCCGGCGCGCTCCTTTTCTGGGGCGCGGTGTTCGCGATCGGCGGATCGGACCGCTGGAAACCGATCGTTGCGCTACTGGTCACCAGCAAGCTCTTCTGCCTGCTCGGCGTGCTGCTCGCCTTTTCACCGCGGCTCCTCTACGACCCCGGCATGTGCGGGCCGCTGCTCTGCCCGCCGCCGGTGCTGCTTGTCGACCAACAGCTGGCCGGGCTCCTCATGCTGATCGCCTGCCCCACAACCTACCTCCTCGCCGGGGTGGTGATCGCCGCGCGCTGGCTGGTGGCGCTCGAGGCGTATCCGGCGCGCCGGAGCCCCGCTTGAGCCATGCCCAAACTGCGCCACTATGTTCGTGCCGGCCTGGTTCTCATCGGGATCGGCATCGCGGGCGCCGTCGTCTTCAGCACGTCGGGCATCTACAACGTTTCCGCGGCGCGGCAGCATTTCGACTTCACCACCTGGGTTCTCGACGTTTCGCGCCGCAGTTCGGTCCGCACCTACAGCATGGGCATCGAGCCGCCGCCGCTCGACGATCCGGCGATGATCCGGCTGGGCGCGACCTATTACGACTACGGTTGCGCTCCCTGCCACGGGGCGCCGGATCACGGACCGAGTCCGATCGCCGGATCGATGCTGCCCGACGCGCCACCGCTCGAACACGTTGCCGCGGACTGGTCGGCGGCGGAGCTCTTCTGGATCGTCCACAACGGGCAGAAGTACACCGGCATGCCGGCCTGGCTCGACTACGAGCGCGAGGACGAGGTCTGGCCTGTCGTGGCTTTCCTCCAGAACCTCGCGAACCTCGATGAAAACGCCTATCGCGAGCTTGCGGCGGGTGCGGCGTCTCAAGACCAGATGCCCGAGACGGCGGGCCGCTTCATGGAGTTGCCCGAGGACGATGCGCTCATTGCCTGCATTCGCTGCCATGGCGAGGCGGACGGGAACCCGGTCAGTGCCCAGGTGCCGCGGCTGGGCGGGCAGCCGACCGCCTATCTCATGCGGGCGCTCAGGGAGTTTGCCGCCGACCGGCGGCCGAGCGGCATGATGGACCTGTTCGCGACCCGCCTCGACGACGCCCAGATAACGGATTTCGCCAACTATTATGCAGCCGGCTCCCCGGGACCGCAGGTTGGCGACCTGGACGGCGACCCGGAGGCCGGCTCCGAAATCTTCTCCACCGGCCTGCCGGAGCAGGACGTGCCGGCCTGCGTCACCTGTCACGTGGTTTCGCAGAACCCGGACTATCCGCGGCTCGACGGCCAATCGGCGTCCTATGTGCGGCAGCAGCTCAGGAACTGGCACGAGGGGCTGCGCGACGAGAGCAGCTATGGCCTGATCATGGCGCCGATCGCGCGGCGGCTCACCGAGCGGCAGATGGCCGACGTTGCGGCCTATGTCGCGACGCTGCCGCCGTTGGGAGGCGACCGATGACCCGTTCGGCGCTCCGCCTGCTTTGCGGATGGGCGCTTGCGGCGCTCGTCGCGGGGTGTTCCGGCGAACAATCGGCACTGGCGCCGGCAGGGCCGGAGGCCCAGCGGATCGCAACACTCACGCTCGTGATGACCGTCGGGGGGGCGATCATTCTCGCCGGCGTCATCGCCTTTGCGACGATCGCCATCTTCGGGAGCGAGCGTTTGCGGCGGCGGCTCGGCGGCGAACGGCTGATCCTCGGCGGCGGGCTCGCCTTCCCGGTCGTGACGCTCGGCGCGCTGCTCGCATACGATTACGCCTCGCAGGCGGCCCAGCCACCGCTCGAGGCCGGCGCAACGATGCGGGTCGAGATCACCGGCGAACAATGGTGGTGGCGCATCGTCTATCACCTGGCCGACGGCAGCACGATCGAGAGCGCCAACGAACTGCGCATCCCGGTCGGCGAGCCGGTCCGCCTCGAACTCAAGACGGCGGACGTGATCCACAGCTTCTGGGCGCCGACGCTCGCGGGCAAGCTCGACATGGTGCCGGGGCGAACCAACGTCCTCACGCTCACCGCGAGCGAGGCGGGCACCAGCCGCGGCCAGTGCGCCGAGTATTGCGGCGGCGCGCATGCCTTCATGGCGTTCCACGTCGTCGCGCTCGAACCCGGCGCATTCGAGGCGTGGCGCGCGGCGGAGGCGGCCGGCGCCGCCGAACCTGCAACCGCCGAGCTGCAGCGTGGCGCCGAACTCTTCGTCGATACCGGGTGCGGAGGCTGCCACACCATTCGCGGCACCGCCGCTGCCGGGACCATCGGCCCCGACCTGACCCATGTGGGAGGACGCCTGTCGCTCGCCGCGGCGACGCTGCCGAACGACGCCGAGGCGTTCGAGCGCTGGATCAGCGACAACCAGCACATCAAGCCCGAGAACAGGATGCCGCCGTTCCGCATCCTCGACGAAGAGCAGCTCGGTCTCCTCGCTCGCTATCTCGACAGTCTGGAGTAGGGCGATGACCGGCGCGACGCAGAGCCCGCGGTAATTCCGATGGACGAGCCCCGCATCCAGATCAGTCCCACGCCGCGCCCCGAGGGCGAGCGGGAGGAACTGCTCCGCATCTGGGCGACGCCCAAGGGGTGGAAGCTGCCGTCGGCGGTCAACAACACCGTTATCGGCCTCATCTATCTCGGGGCCGCGTTCCTGTTCTTCGTGCTCGCGGGCATCCTCGCGCTGGTCATGCGCACCCAGCTCGCGCAGGGCGACCTCACGCTCGTGAGCCAGGAGCTCTACAACCAGCTCTTCACCGTCCACGGCACGACGATGATGTTCCTCTTCGCGGTTCCGGCGATGGAGGCGCTGGGGGTCATGCTGCTGCCGCAGATGCTGGGCGCGCGGGACCTGCCGTTTCCGCGCCTCAGTGCCTTCGCCATCTGGGCCTATATCATCGGCGGGCTCGTCTTCTTCTCGAC
>CAYRNE010000074.1:0-10152 GCA_964425245.1 uncultured Devosia sp. | reverse complement strand
AAGCGATGGACCAGCGCCATGGACGAGGTCTTGCCCGAGCCCGTGGGGCCGACCAATGCAACCGTTTCGCCCGGCTCCACCTTGAAGCTCACGTTCTTGAGCACCGGCTGGCCCTTGCGATAGCCGAAGGTGACGTTGCGGAATTCGACGCTGCCGTTCATGTCGGCCGGCAGCTCGCCGGCGCCGGCGCGGTCCGCAACTTCGATCGGTACGTCGAGCACCTCGGTGATGCGCTGCCCCGAGGCCATCGCACGCTGCATCACGGAGTACTGGATGGTGAGCGAGCGGATGGGATCGAAGAAGCGCTGAATATAGAACAGGAATGCCACCATGACGCCGACGTCGAGCGCACCGTTGAGCACCATCTGCCCACCAACGACGACGACAATCGCCATGGCGATGCCGGTGAGCGTGTCAACGATGGGCACCATGATCTGGGCGTAGCGCGCGGCGACGAGGTGCGAGCGAAGGTTCTCCCGCGCCTTCTCCTCGTAGAGGTCGAAGTTGACCCGCTGGCGGTCGAGGCTCTGGATCGTGCGCACGCCGTTGATGCCTTCCGCGAGCGCCCCATTGGCGATCGAACTCGTCTCGTGCGCATACATGAAGGCCTTCTTGGCCCGCGGCAGCCAGACGATGCGGACGAGGAACAGTACCGGCATCGTGGACATGGTGAGCAGGCCCAGCCGGAAGTCGAGCCAGCAGAGGACGATCACGATGCCGAACAGCAGGACGATGTCACCGACCGACATGACGGAAGTCTCGAGAAACTCCTGCATCGAGTTCACGTCGCCCTGCAGGCGGCTCATCAGGCGCCCGACCTCAGTCTTGTCCATGAAGCTCAGCGACACGCGCTGCAGGTGGGCAAACATCGCCCGCCGCATGTCGAAGAGCACCTTCTCCGCCACGTCTCCGACGATCTTCTCCTGGGCGTAATTGGCGCCGTAGTTGATGAGGATCACGACGCCGAAGACGGCCGCCGTCATCGCCAGCACGCTGCCGTCGATGCCGCCGATCATGCCGTTGTCGATGGCGTGGCGGACGATCAGCGGGATCGCGAGCTGGCTCAGGGTGAAGACCAGCACGGACAGAACCGAGAGATAGATCTGCCTGCGGTAGGGCCGTACGAACGCCCAGATGCGGCGCACGATACGGGGATCATAGGCCTTGCCGAAGACCTCCTCCTCGGGACTATGCGAGCCGACGACCGCCTTCGGCGGCTTGCGGCTCTTGTGATCCTCGTCCTCGGTTTCGTGGGGCTCACTCATTCGGCAGCCCTCAAGGGTGGGGGCGGCGCATCGCCGGGACGAACCTGGAGATCGTAAAGCGCGCGGTAGCGGCCACCCAGATCGAGCAGCTCCTGGTGCGTGCCGCGCTCGACGATGCGGCCGTTCTCGACGAAGAGGATCTGGTCGGCATGCATCAGCGAACTCAGCCGATGCGCGATGATGATGGTTACGCGATCGGCCGCAAAGCGCTTCATCGCCGCGCGGATGCGCTGCTCGGTGCCGGCGTCGATCGCCGCGGTCGAATCGTCGAATACGAGCACCGATGGCCGCAAGACGAGGCTGCGCGCGATGGAAAGACGCTGCCGCTGGCCTCCCGACAGCGACATCCCGCGTTCGCCGACGATCGTCTCGTACCCGGCCGGCAGGCCCGCGATGTAGTTATGGAGCTGCGCATACTCCGCGGCGCGCTCGATGCGCTGCTCCCTGGCCCAGGGGTTGCCGTAGGCGATGTTGTTCTCGATCGTCGTCGTGAACAGGAACTGGTCCTGCTGGACGACGCTCACGGCCCTTCGAAGCGACTTCAGTGCGACCTTGGAAATGTCCTGGCCGTCGATCGTGATCGTACCCGACGTAACGTCGTAGAAGCGCGGGATCAGGTGGGCGATCGTCGACTTGCCGCTGCCCGGCGGGCCGACGATGCCCACGGTTTCCCCGCGCCGGGCCTCGAAGCTGATGCCCGAGAGCACAAGGTTGTCGTTCGCGCCGGGGTAGCGGAACGACACGTCGTCGAACTTCAGGCGGCCCTCGGTGATCACGAGGTCCTTGGCCCCGGGGATGTCCTTGATCGCAATCTCCAGGTCGAGGAGCGCGAACAGCCGGCTGCCGCACGTCGAGGCGCGGGCGAAGGAATTGACCATGAGCCCGAGCTGCCGCACGGGCATCTGGAGAATGGTCATGAAAGTGAGGAACTCGGCCAGCGTGCCCACGCTGACCTCGCCGGCGATCACCTTGCTCCCGCCGAACCAGAGGACCAGCCCCATGGCGACCAGGAACGAGAAGTTCATCATCGAGGTATTGGCGACGCGCAGGCCGACGCGCCGGTGTGCCAGTTCCAGCGCGTGCTTCGAGGCCTTGTCGAACTTCGCGAGCTCATGAGCCGCCGCAGCAAAGGCGCGGACGACGCGGGTGCCGCCGAGGTTCTCTTCCATGACGCGGGAGAGGTTGCTCATGCGCTCCTGAAGCTCGAGCCAGGTGGCGCGCAGGCGAAGCTGGGTCACCGAGGAGCGCCAGGCGACGAAAGGGGCGAAGCTGAGGCTCAGGAGCCCGAGCAGCAGGTCGGTCGAGAGCAGCAGGTAGGCGCCGACGCCGATCAGGATCGCAAGAAGGATCATGCGAACGAGCCCGGTCGAAAAGAACATGCGGACACCCTCGATATCGATGATGCCGAGCATGATCAGGTCGCCCGAATGGACGCGGTCGTGGAAGGAAAAGCTCAGGTGCTGCAGCTTTTCGTAGCAGGCGAGCCGCAGTTCGTAGGCGCAGTGATGGCCGACGGCTTCGGCATAGTAATTCTGCGCGAGGGTAAAGATGCCGCGGGCAATGCTTACGGCAAGGAGGAGCAGGGCCGTGGTCCACAGGGCGGAGGCCGCCGCGTTCGCGTCCCCCTGCGACAGGAGTGGGCGGGCATGATCGACGGCTTCGCCCAGCAGCCGCGGCAGCATCAGCGTCAGCGATGCGGCGACGATGGTCGCGGCAATCGCGATGCCGGCCTGCCAGGGGTGCCGCAGGTTCATCAGCGTGATGCGCGCGAGCGTGCTCAGGCTGTTGTGACGTTGAGCGGCCGCGAGGTGGTCATAGGGATTGTCGGGCGCCGCTGCGCCCTCAACCCGGTTCGTAGGCACGGGACTGTCCAGACAAGACTGTGTTTTGACCCGCAGGGGGCCGGAGGCGCGGCTTCGCGAGTCGGGGAGTTAGCGCTATTCATCGCCCGATATGAGCGCGGGTTCAAGCGCTAACATGTCAGCCTGCCGACGATTTCGGGCGGCAATGAGGCTCAGCGCGCCCGAATGGCGGCGATCAGCTCGTCCCGGCTCATCCCCGCCCGATCCTCGATCCCGAGCTCGCCCGCCTGGGCGAAGAGTTCTTCGTCGCTCCAGTCGGCATAGGTTTCCGGCTCCGCTACAGTGGAATCTGCTTCCGCCTCGGCATTGAGTATTCGCTCCGCCTTGGTGCGGCTGAGGCCGCGGCTCAGCAGCTCCTCAAATCGAGAATGCCGTTCCGTAGCGGGTGCCGACTTGTTCATGGACGCCTCCCGTTGCATGCCAGTGGCGTTAACACATGCGGCGGCGGGGGGTTCCCCGAGGAGCGGCGTTACAATCCTGCGATGTGGTTAATCAACTCAGGGCATTGATTAAAAACGAGAAATCGTGGCCCATCGCCAACGGCCCGCCGGATTCACAATTGTAAACAATTGATTGCAAAACCAGGTTGAAGTTTAAGTATCCCGCCGCTCTGTTGTCGGGAGTATTGCGGATGCTTTCCGAAATGACGTCGCTGACGTCTGGCCTTTCCCCTTACGTTGCCGATGGCTCGAGTCCGCAAGGCGGGCGGCTCTGGCCGGAACTCGGGCAGATCGACTGCCTGCACGACATCTCCCACGCGACACTGTGGAGCTTCATGGAGTTCCGCGGACGGCCGTCCTACAACCCGGCGCTGCTCGAGGACTTCCATCGCTGGCAGGACCGGATCGTAGCCCTCAAGACCGAGGCGGGGCCGGCGCTCAAGTACGTGGTGCTCGGGTCGCGCCGGCGTGGCGCCTTCTGCTTCGGCGGCGACCTCGACTACTTCATGTCGTGCATCGAGGGCCGCGACCGCGAGGCGCTCGTGGCCTATGGTCGCTCCTGTATCCAGATACTGCACCGGAACTGGCGCGGCTGCGACAGCGAGCTGACGACCATCGGGCTCGTCCAGGGCGATGCGCTGGGCGGTGGTTTCGAGTCGCTGCTTTCCTTCGATGTCATCGTTGCGGAGGCAGGTGTGAAGTTCGGCTTCCCCGAGCAGATGTTCGGCCTTTTTCCCGGCATGGGTGCGCTAACCTTCCTCGGGCGAAAGCTCGGTGCGGCGAAGGCCGAGGCGCTCGTTCGAACCGGCAGACTCCTCACGGCGGAGGAGCTCCACGAGCTCGGCATCGTCCACGTGCTCGCGGCACCGGGAACGGGGATCGAAGAGGCGCGCAAATTCATCGCCAAGGATACCCCGCGCCACGCTGCTCACTACCGGATGCATCAGGCCATGAAGCGGGCGTGTCCGATCTCCTACGACGAACTCGACGAGATCGTTCAACTCTGGGCCGACGCCTGCCTGACGCTCGATCGTCACAATCTCACGGTGATGCGCCGCCTGGTGGCTGCACAATCGAAGATGTCGGGACATGCCGCCGAGATCAGGCGGCCAGCAGCCGCCTGACTTCCGCCGGCGTGTGGCCGGCGATCAACGCAGGTATCTGCGCTCCATCGGTCGGCCGGCCCAGAAGGTATCCCTGAATCTCGGTGCACCCGGCGCCGGCGAGGAACTGCAATTGCTCCTCGGTCTCGACGCATTCTGCGACCACCGACATGCCGATGACCCGGCCGATCGAGGTTACGGCGCGTATGACGGCCACGGCGCTGGCATCGCGCCCGAGGTCCCTGACGAACGAGCCGTCGATCTTGATTTTGCTGAAGGGGAAGGTGCGCAGCTGGCTCAAGGACGAGTAGCCGGTGCCGAAATCGTCGAGCGAGATGCGGACGCCGAGTGAGCGGAACTGCTCCAGCATCTCGCGTATGGCCGTTGAGTCCTCCAGCAGGGCCGTCTCCGTGATCTCGAGTTCGAGCCGTGAGACTGCGAGGCCGGTACGCTCGAGCACGGCAGCGAGGTACAGCGGAAACTGCCGATCCTGAAACTGCACGGCGGAAAAATTGACGGCGATGCGGGCGTTGGTCTGCCAGCCGGAAGCCTGCCGGCATGCCTCCGCGAGGACCCAGCGACCGATGTCGAGGATGAGCCCCGTCTCCTCGGCAACCGGAATGAACTCCGCCGGGGATACGAGGCCGTGCTGAGGATGCTTCCAGCGGACGAGCGTCTCGAATGACGCGATCGTTCCGGTCTCGATGTCGATGATCGGTTGGAAGGCGAGCGTGAACTGCCCTTCGGCGACCGCCGCCCTCAGGTCCAATTCGAGTTCGCGGCGCTGCTGCGCTGCAAGGTCGAAATCCTCCTGGAAGAAGGTGATGCCGTGCCGTCCATGTGCCTTGGCGCTGTATAGCGCCATGTCCGCGCGCTTGAGGAGGACGTCGCCGGTAACCCCGTTCTCCGGGGCAAGGGCGATGCCGATGGAAGCGCCGATATTGATTCGATGACCGCTTATTTCAAACGGCTCGCCCAGGACCGTGACGAAGCGGGTCGCGAGGTCGTGCGCGCTCAGCTCCGTACGGCCGAGCTGCTGTATGACGACGAACTCGTCGCCACCCAACCGGGCGACATGTCCCTCGTCGGCCGCGACTTCGCTGATGCGCTTGCTGACTTCGACGAGCAGCAGGTCGCCGATCGGATGGCCGAGCGTGTCGTTGACCTGCTTGAAGTGATCGAGATCGATGAGGTGCAGCGCCAGTGCCTTGCCATCGCCGAGAACGTCCAGCGATTTCTTGATCACCTCCTGGAACGAGGCGCGGTTCATCAGCCCGGTGAGCTCGTCCGTCCAGGCGAGCTGGCGGATGCGGTCGTGGGCCTTTGCCTGTTCGGTGACATCCTCGAAGACCATGACGACGTTGCCGTCGCTGGTCTTCTGGCGCGAGACGGATACGACCGTGCCGTCGGCGAGTCGGACGAAGCCTTGCTTGGGACGCCTGCTGCGGAAGCTTTGCGCGATGGTCTCGGCGAGCGGCGCGTTTCGCGCCTGCTGCTTGCCGTGGGAAAGCCGGTCGAGCAGCACCTCGAGCGGGGTCCCCTCGGCGAACGTGCCGTCGTCCTCCCCGAAGATGGTTGCCAGCTTGTGATTGGCGACCAGCAAGCGGCCCTCGCCGTCGAACATCGCAAGGCCATGCGACATGTTGTTGAGCGCGGCGTCGAACAGATTGGCCTGGCGCTCGAACGAACGGGCAAGCTCGGCATTGCGCAAGCGCGTTTCGAGTGCGCCGAGGAGGGTCTTCCGGACCGAAACGGTGATGTCGGTCATCCCGAACATGAACAGGAACAGCGTCACGCCCATGATCTGATAGAAGGTCGTGCCGTGGAGGATGAGGCCGAGGCACATGGGGCCCGCCGCAAGGTACAACTGGCTGAGGGCGATCCACGGGCGTCCGGCGTTGCGGCCGGTAATACTTGCAGCATAGCCGGCCGTCGTGGTGGTCAGCAGCAGATGGAGCGGCGAGTTGTCGACCCGCACCAGTGCCAGCAATGTCACCATGCCGAGGGACAGCGCGAAAAGCCCGGCACCGATGGCATAGGCCAGCTCCCAGCCGCGATAATTGTCGGGCCCGGCGGGCGCGCCGAGCGAAACATAGCGCAACCCCATGGCGATGCGGGCCAGTGCAACGACGACGATGAAATCCGCCACCGCCTGCACCACCAGGTCTTCGACCATGAGGGTGACGGTTGCTGCGATCCACACGCCCGCTACGGCGCCGGTGATGAAAGAAGCGAACGGATGATAGAGCCCGTCTACGAGTTCGTGACGGAGTTCGAGCGGCAATTCGCGCTCGGAACGGATCATGGCAATGAGACGCTTGAGCATTTCCCGACCCCATTCCCCCATCGAATAATACTGCCGAAGGCATTAAGGAGTTCTTTACTTTATGGCGCTTCCGCGCGACGCCGCCGGGCAGGGAAGGGTGGGTGGGACTGTCTTGCCTGCGGCCTTTGCGCCGCCACATCCGCCCGGCTAGGATTCGGCCATGACCGACCGACTCGCAGACGCCCGCAAGGCCATCCGCGCTTCGATCTATGCCGAGGAAGCGCAGACGGTGGCCAGCCTTATCGAGCTCGCGGCGCTCAGCGACGAGCGGCGGCAGGCGATCTCCGCCGAGGCCATCCGGATCATCGAGCGGGTCCGGACGGCCGGATCGGCGGGAATGCTCGAGAGCTTCCTCGCCGAGTACGCGCTTTCGACGCACGAGGGTGTGGCGCTCATGTGCCTCGCGGAGGCCCTGCTTCGCATTCCCGATACGCCGACCGTCGACGACCTCATCGAGGACAAGATCGCTTCGTCGCGCTGGATTGAGCACTTCGATGCCGCCAATCCGCCGCTGGTAAATGTCGGGACACTGGCGCTGACGCTCACCGGCGAGGTGCTCAAGGATGCCGGAGCGGGCATCGCCGGTACGATCAAGACCTTCGTGCAGCGGCTCGGCGAGCCGGTAATCCGCTCGGCGGTGCTGAGTGCGATGCGAATCCTCGGCAGCCAGTTCGTGCTCGGGCGAACGATCGAGGAGGCGGCCCGGCTCGCGCGGGCAAACGAGCGGCAGGGCTGCGCCTACTCCTACGACATGCTCGGAGAAGCTGCCCGCACGGAGGCGGATGCGCGTCGCTATCGCACGGCCTATGCCGAGGCGATCGCGGTGCTTGCGACGCGCTGCTCGGCGGCGACCATTCGCGGCAACCCCGGCGTCTCCGTGAAGCTTTCGGCTCTCCACCCCCGCTACGAGCTGCTGAAGCGAGCGCGGGTGATGGACGAACTGGTGGAGCGGACGCTGGCGCTGGCGCTGATGGCGCGCGGCGCGAACATGGGTTTCAACGTCGACGCGGAGGAAGCCGAGCGGCTCGATGCCTCGTTGGATGTCGTGGAGGCGGTTCTTCGGGATCCGCGGCTCGCGGGCTGGGACGGCTTCGGAGTCGTCGTCCAGGCCTATGGTCTGCGGGCCCGGCACGTTATCGAGTGGATCGACGCGCTGGCGGAAAAGCTCGACCGCCGGATCATGGTTCGGCTGGTGAAGGGCGCCTACTGGGACTACGAGATCAAGCGCGCGCAGGTTCTCGGCCTTCCCGGTTTTCCGGTCTACATGCGGAAGCCGGCGACGGACATCAGTTACATCGCCAATGCCCGGCTGCTTCTCGAAAAGCGGAAGCGGCTGTACCCCCAGTTCGCGACGCACAATGCGCATACAGCGGCTGCCGTGCTCGATATCGTGAAGGAGCTGGGCGTTCCGGACGAGGCCTTCGAGTTCCAGCGCCTGCACGGGATGGGCGAACAGCTGCACGAAATTCTCAAGGAGGAACGGGGCACGCTTTCCAGAATCTATGCCCCGGTCGGGCAGCACGCGGACCTGCTCGCCTATCTGGTGCGGCGCCTGCTCGAGAACGGCGCCAATGGCTCGTTCGTCAACATGATTGCCGACCGCGACGTGCCGGTTGAGGAAGTTGGCCGCGATCCCTTCGAGGAACTCAAGGCGGGGGAAACCGAAAGCCGCATCAAACATCCTGCCGACCTTTTCGCGCCGGTCCGCAGGAATTCGCGTGGAGTCGACCTGGGCGACCCGCAGGCCATCGCCGACCTCGAAGCCACTCGTGCGCCGTTCGCTCGGCACGAATGGAGCCACTCGAACGCGAGGGCGACCGGGGAAAACAGGGCGATCGTCAACCCCGCCACCGGCGCCCCGGTAGGCAGGGTTGACGAAGCGAGTACCGCTGACGTCGAGGCCGCCATCGTTGCCGCGACGCGGGCGGCGCCGGGCTGGGCCGAGCTGCCGGCCGCGGAACGGGCGGCCATCCTGCGGCGCGCCTCCGACCTTTACGAGCAGAACGCGTCGGAGTTCTATGCACTCTGCGCCCGCGAAGCCGGCAAGACGATCGCCGACTGCATCAGCGAGGTCCGCGAGGCGACCGACTTCCTGCGCTACTACGCCGCGGAAGCCGAGCGGGCCGAAGAGCGCCGGCCGCTGGGTGTGTTCACCTGTATTTCGCCGTGGAACTTCCCGCTTGCCATCTTCACCGGTCAGGTTGCGGCAGCGCTGGTCGCAGGCAATGCGGTGCTTGCGAAGCCGGCGGAGGCGACACCACTCGTCGCCGGCCGCGCGGTCGAGCTGTTGCTCGAGGCGGGCGTGCCTGCGGACGTGCTGCAGCTCCTGCCCGGTCCGGGCGGCACGGTCGGTGCCGCTCTGACCTCCGACGCGCGTATCGATGGGGTCTGCTTCACGGGCTCACTGGGTACGGCGAAGGCGATCGACCGCGCCATGGCGGATCATTTGGCGCCTGGCTCCCCGCTCATTGCCGAGACGGGGGGCATCAACGCGATGATCGTTGACTCGACGGCCCTGCCGGAGCAGGCGGTGCGCGACATCGTTTCGTCGGCCTTCCAGAGCGCCGGCCAGCGCTGTTCAGCGCTGCGGGTGCTCTACCTGCAGGAGGACACGGCGGACCGCGTGCTCGAAATGCTGCTCGGCGCGATGGACGAACTCAAGGTCGGCGATCCCTGGCACTTCGCAACAGATGTCGGACCGGTGATCGACGCGCGGGCCAAAGCCAGGATCGACGCCCATATCGCGGCTTTCGCGGCGCGGGGCGCGCTGCTCAGGCAACTCCCCGTTCCCGAGGCCGGTACGTTCGTGGGCCCCGCGGTGTTGGCCGTCGATTCCATCGCCGATGTTGCCGAAGAGATCTTCGGCCCGGTGCTGCACGTTGCCCGGTTCAGTGCCGGCAAACTGGACGCGGTCGTCGATGCAATCAATGCCACCGGCTACGGGCTCACCTTCGGACTCCACACGCGGATCGACGAGCGCATCGCCCGCCTGACGCAGCAGATCCGGGTCGGCAACATCTATGTGAACCGCAACCAGATCGGCGCTGTCGTGGGGTCGCAGCCGTTCGGCGGCGAAGGACTCTCCGGCACCGGGCCGAAGGCGGGCGGGCCGCATTACCTGCCGCGCTTCTCGCGGCCCGGCAACGTCGCGCCGCC
>CAYRNE010000073.1:0-10197 GCA_964425245.1 uncultured Devosia sp. | reverse complement strand
GCATATCCCTCCCCACCCCCGGCACCCTGGCCGACCGCATGCAGGCGCGGATCGCCCGCGTCCTCGACCGTATCGAGGCCGCCGACCGCGAGGACGATCGCCGTACTGCACGCTCGGCCCGGGACTAATACAGGAACGGCTCGACCTTCGGCGCCGGGGTCGGCGCGGCGTCGCCGCGGTCCGTGGAGCTGGCGTCGCCGAGGCCCGAAAGCGAGGAGGTGCTGAACCGCGCCGCGCTCTTGGCGTCCTCCGCCGCGCAGCGATGGATGGCGAGCGAATAAGCCTGCGCCGCCTCTGCCCGGCATTGGTTGATCGCGCCCGGCGGCCGGGTCGTGCATTGCGAGTCGGCGATGGTGAACTCCAGCGTCGCCTTGTCGATGCAACCGGCGAGCTTGGCATGGTCCTTGACCGGCGCGGCGAGCGCGACGCCTGCGAACAGCAGCGCCGCCGTCAGCGAAACCGCGCCGCGAACCGTAAGGCCGAAATTGATCTGCATGGGTGCCTCCCGCGAATGATCGATGGCCCATTGCGCGCCTCGCCGCTTGAACCGGCGCTGAAGCCGCCCCGCGCCTGCCGTTCATCCAAGCCGGCCGTTCTGCCAATTGCCGCCCTTATCCCCCCTCCCCACCACGCCCGTATCATCCGCGCCCAAAAGGAGCCCGCGATGAGCCGCCGCACCAAACGCATATCCCTCCCCACCCCCGGCACCCTGGCCGACCGCATGCAGGCGCGGATCGCGCGCGTCCTCGACCGCATCGAGGCCGCCGACCGCGAGGACAATGGCCGTCCCCCGCCCCACCGCTATCCCCGCCGGCGCAGGACGTGGTGAGGGAGCAGTCGGTTCCTCTCCCGTTTACGGGGGAGGGGGACCACGCGTAGCGTGGTGGAGGGGGCGGCCGCACGAACGAAACGCGATGCGGTCGTCACCTCAGGTGGGCGCCGATCCCCGATTCCAGCGCCCTGCCCTCATCCGGCGCCGGACGTATTGGCTGAACACCAGCGGCTCCGTCGGCACGCGGCGGCGATGGCGCCGGCTGTTGCAGAACCAGCAGGCCGCGACGATGTTGTCCGCCGTGTCGCGCCCGCCGTCGCGCCGGGCAATGAGGTGTTCCGCCGTACAGGCCAGGGCATGCCCCTTCCGCCGCGAGCAATTCGCGGCCGGCAGCATCTTCTCGCCGCAGTAGATGCAGCACCAGTCCTGCCGCACGGCGGCAGCATCACGCAGTTTCGCAAGTCTTGAGGTCATTGCACATCTCACAGGCTTCCGCGGCCCGAACCATTCGGGCCGGCAAGGAAGCGGATGTGCAGCACGGACTCTCGCCGGCTTCTCTTTTGAGGGGATATCCCCGCACCAGACGGCGCCAGTAGACGCCACTCCGCAGTAATGCCAACAGCTTAGCGCGAGCGGCGATGGAGCTCAACCTGCCGCTTTTGTCCGCAAATCTACCGATATTGCGGATGTAACCCCGCTTCGCTCTACCCTCCGCGCCCTCCCCGCGCTCGCCGCCTCGAACCCGGAGCAGCGCCACGAGATCATCGCCAGGGCCGAAACGAGCAAGGACGCCCAGCACCACGCGGCCCTGCTCTATTTCCACTGCATGGTGATGGGCGAACGCTGCACCACCATGGGCCGCAGCGGTCCTTCGGCAAGCCAAGGATAAGGCCACCCGGCAAGCTCAGGAGGGAGACCGCTTCGACGGGCTCGGGATGATGCCCTGATGACCAACCGCGCATCGCAGGATGCAAGCGCCCAGCCACCGATCATCATGCCCTGCCCTCGTGGTTCGACAGGCTCACCATGAGGGCATCCGCGGGGGGCCGGTCAATCTGCCCCCTCCACCAGCTAGCGCTGGCCCCCTCTCCTCGCTTCGCGCTGGAGAGAAGTCCTCGCCGAGAGATCGCGGGCGGCGTCGCCCCCCGCGCAAACGGGAGAGAGTCCGGGCGCCGCCGCTCCCCTGCTAGACCGCCGTATATCCCCCATCGACGAGATAATAGCTGCCGGTGACGAACGAGGCGTCGTCGGACAGCAGGAACCGCACGACCGTGGCGACCTCCTCGGCCCGGCCGAGGCGGCCGAGCGGATGGCGGCTGATGAGCTCCGTCCGGAATGCGTCGGGCAGGCCGGCAAGGAGCGGCGTATCGATATAGGCGGGGCCGACGCAGTTGATCCGCAGACCCTGCGGACCATATTCGGCGGCGGCGTTCTTGGTAAGCCCCACGATGCCGTGCTTGGCCGCGGTATAGGCGCCGTTGCCGATGGCAGCGACCGTGCCGTGGATCGAGGCCATGTTGACGATGGCGCACGCCGCGGCGCCGGCATCGAGCATTGCCGGGATCTGGTAGCGCATGCCGTAGAGGACGCCGTTGAGGTTTATGTCGATGACGCGGTTCCAGTCCGCGAGGTCGACCTCGCCAGCGGGCGCCGCATTGCCGCCGATTCCGGCATTGTTGACGGCATAATTGAGCTTGCCGAAGGTGTCGATTGCAAAGGCGACGGCCTTCTCGTTGTCTTCCGGCGAAGCGCTGTCGGCAACGAATGGCGCCGCCCTGCCGCCGCCGGCGGCGATCTCGTCGGCAACGCGCTGGGCCCCGTCCCTGTTGATATCGGTGAGGACCACCTGCGCGCCCAGTGAAGCCAGCTCCCTGCCGATGGCTTCGCCGATGCCGGAACCGCCACCGGTGACCAGTGCGACCTTCCCTTCGAACGACATGGTCTTTCCTTTCACGATGATTGCGACCGGCGCGATGCGCAGGTGGGCGCGAGGGCAGTATAGACGCGCGCGATGAACCGGTGAAACGCCGCCATGTAGTCGCGCAGGAAGGCCCCGGTGCTCGGCACGCTGACGGGCTGCGAAAGGCTCCGATGGGGGCGGTCTGGGCACGGATCGTCGCAAGCCGGCGCTGCACCCCGCGGCCGGTTCTCGTCATTCCAGGCCGGGAGATACCCGTGCTAGACCCTGATCAGCGCCAGCCCGCTGTCCGCATCCACGCGCTTTTTCAGCGTTGCGGGCGATTCCGTGAGGACGATCTCGAGCGTCGGGCGCACGTGCCCCTCCTCGAGGTGCCCGGCGAGCGCACTGCCGTCGCGGCGGCCGAGGACGGCGTGGACGTGGACGGCGGGCTTGCCGTCGACCCCGAGTGCGATGTCGCCCGTGAGCGAGGCGACTTCCACCTGCTCGTCCACCGGGATCGGCAGGTAGTCCCTCGTCTCCCACGCGAAGAAACTCAGCGTCGCGCGCTCGAAGGCGCCGATGGCCTTGAAGCTCGCGGCGTCGATCCCCTCGTCGGTCGCGAAGCGCCGCAGGCAGTCCATGGCCTCGTCGCCCGTTTCGAGCACCAGCACCCAGGTCGCCTGTCCTGCCGATTCGTGAAGCCGTCGCGTCTGCATGGGGTCCTTCCGTCGCTGCCCAGCCAACGCGCCGGCAATCCGATGGGTTGCCCTAACCCCGCTTCGCCCGCACAACGGCTTCGTCCAGCGCCTGCAGGAAAGCCCGGCGGTCCCTGGCCGTGAACCCCGCGTTCAGTCCCCGGCTCTCCCCGGTCTCGCGCAGGTGCTGGTTGAGTTCGCGCATCGCCAGCGCCATGCCGATCGAGGCTTCGGTAAAGGGGCGGCCGGTCGGGCCCAGCACCGTCGCGCCCCTGGCGAGCGTGCGGCTCGCGAGCGGGATGTCCGCCGTCACCACGATGTCGCCGGCCTGCGCCGCATCGGCAATCCAGTCGTCCGCGGCGTCGGCACCCTGCGGCACCAGCACGTGCTCGATCATCGCATCGCGCGAGGGCCTCAGACCGAAATTGGCAACGAAGGTCACCTTGAGCCCGTGCCGCTCGGCAACGCGCTTGACCTCGTCCTTGACCGGACAGGCATCGGCATCGACAAGAATCCGCGGCGCGCTCATGCGCGCCTTCTACCCGCCGCCCCTCGCCACGTCACCCGCGCGCCGCAATCGCCGGCCGTGAGCGCGCCATGGCGCTCAGCCAGCGCCCAGTTCCTCCGCCAGCCCGATGAGCAATCCATCCGGGCCGCGCATGTAGCAGAGGCGATACGCCTCCTCGTACTGCATCACCTCGCCCACGAGTTCGGCGCCGCGCCGCTTGAGTCGGGCGACCGTGTCGTCGATATCGGTCACCGTGAACATGGCGCGCAGGTACCCGAGCGCGTTGACCGGGGCGCGGCGATGGTCGGCGATCACCTCCGGCGCGAGGAACCGCGAGAGCTCGAGCCGCCCGTGCCCGTCGGGCGTCACCATCATTGCGACCTCGACCCGCTGGTCGCCGAGGCCGGTGACGCGCCCCGCCCATTCGCCCTCGATCATGCCGCGGCCCTCGAGCCGCAGCCCCACCTCCTCGAAGAAGGCGACGGCGTCGTCGAGCGCCTCGACGACGATGCCGATGTTGTCCATGCGCTTGAGGTTGGACTGCCGTGGTGTCATCGCCAATCGGGCTCCCGGATCCTGCCGCCGATCGTCATCGTCACCGCGACCTCGTCGCCCACGGTCAGGCCGAGCGGGCGGCGCACTTTGTTCTTGAGCGGCAGCAGGTATGTTCCATCCTTCGGAAACAACGACGTCTCGAATTCGATCCCCGGCTGGTTTTCGGCTCTGTTCCGGCCGTGCCCCGGCGCATCCGGTCCTGCCGCTATCGTCGCGTTGACCGGGATCACGCCCCAGCCGTAGCTCGCCTGCTTCTTCACCGCCGCGATATCGGCCGCGACGTCCCCCGGCAGCGGCGCGTAGTAGAACGGCGCCGGCCCCCGCCACTCGATAATCCGCGCCGTGAACCGCCACTCCGGCATCGTGCCCCCCACCGGCCTCCGGTCGTTAGCTTGACCGAACGTCCCTGTTGTTCAACTGCCCGCCCGTCAACGGAGGAGAGACCAGATGGCGTGCCGTCTCAACCCTTATCTCAACCCCCTCGCCCAACGGCAACATCTCGCTGGGCGGCTAGGACCAGGGCGAACTGCGCGGCCGCTGGGAGAAGCTCAGCGCCGGCGGCCCGATCGCGGGCCGCTCGTCGAGGCGCCCTGGGGCGACAGCTTCGGCATGCTCAACGACAGGTTCGGCACATCCTGGATGGTGAACATCACCGGCCCGGGAAACCGCTGAGGAAAATGCCACTGAAATGTCGATTGTCCGGCCGGCCGTTCGTCTAGCTTCCGGTAACCCCGGAGGAACAGGGAAAATGGACAATCGGTACGGCTGGGTCATCGTCGCGGCAGGCGCCGTGATCACCTGCGTCGCGATGGGCGCTATGTTTTCGCTGCCCGTCTACCTGCAACCGATGGCCGACGACACCGGCTGGTCGCGTGCCGGCATCTCGTTCGCCATGACCATCGGCTTCATCGTGCTTGGCCTTGCGGGCTTCGGCTGGGGCACCCTATCCGACCGCATCGGGGCGCGGCCGGTGGTGCTGATGGGAACGCTGATGCTCGGTGCGGGGCTCCTGATCGCGAGCCAGGCGGGCGACCTCCTCGTCTTCCAGCTCGCCTATGGCGGACTCGTCGGGGCGTCCGGCGGCGCCTTCTTCGCCCCGATCATGGCGGCGACCGTCGGCTGGTTCGAGAAGCACCGGGGTCTCGCCATCTCGCTCGTTTCCATAGGCACCGGTGTCGCGCCGATGGTCGTCACTCCCTTCGCGAGCTTCCTTATCGAGGCCTATGGGTGGCGCAGCGCGATGTTCATGATCGCGATCGGCGCGCTGGTCATCGTCGTGCCGGCCGCCCTCCTCGTGCGCCGCCCCCCGCTCGCGGCAGGAGCGCCCGCCGCGCCGGGCGCAGACGCACCGCCCAGTCAGCGGGCCGCCGGGCTCGCGGCCCTGCGCACGCCGCAGTTCATCGTGCTGGCGGCGACGTTCTTCCTATGCTGCGCCGCCCATTCCGGCCCGATCTTCCATACCGTGAGCTACGCCATGCTGTGCGGTGCGCCGGCCCTCGTTGCGGCAAGCATCTATAGCGTCGAGGGTGTCGCGGGGCTCTTCGGCCGGCTGATCTTCGGCGTGGCCGCCGACCGGCTCGGCGTCCGCCGTGTCATCGTCGCCGGCCTGCTGCTCCAGGCCGTGGGCATCCACGCCTACATCTATGTGAGCGAGATGTCCGGCTTTTACGCCCTCGCCGTGATCCTCGGACTGGCCTATGGCGGGGTGATGCCGCTCTACGCCGTTCTCGCGCGCGACTACTTCCGCCCGGAGGTAATGGGCACGGTGCTCGGCGCCGCGACCATGACGTCCTCGATCGGCATGGCCTTCGGCCCGGTGGGCGGTGGCTGGCTCTTCGACGCCTTCGGCAACTACACCTGGCTCTACATCGCCTCCGCGGCCATCGGCCTTGCGGCGGCGGGCATGGCGCTTGCTTTCCCCAAACCGGAAGGCGGAAGCACGCCCGCGCCGAAGCTCCAGCCGGCCTGAGCCGACGGGACCTATTGCGCCGGCGTCGGCTGCGGTTCGCCGCTGCCGTCGCCGCCTTCCGCATCCGGGCCGCTGTCCGAGCCCCGAAGATAGGTGGCCGAGAGCTGCCGGTAATACTTCGAGTTGAAAGCCACAATCGTGACCAGCAGCCCAACCGCGCCGGCAATCGTGAAGACCAGCGCCATGCCGCGCTCGGGCCCGGTACCGAACCAGCTGCCGATCGTTTGTGCCCCCGCCCCTTCCGTCATGAACGGAATGAAGACGAACTGCGTGAGCGGCCCGATGAGAAATGCCGTCAGCGGCGAGGCGGACTGCTCGACCGACTGAGCGAAGCCGAACACCCTGCCCTGGCGCTCCGGCGGCACGACCTTTTGCAGCGTCGTGTGTTCGGCCGCCTCGATGAACGGGCTGCAGAACATCCACACCGCGCAGCCGAGGACGAGCAGCCAGAACCATGACTGGATGGTGAAAATCATGCACACCGGCCAGACAATGCAGTTGACCAGCATCATCGTGCGCAAGGGATTCCTGCCGAGCCCGATCCTCGAGATGACAAGACCCGCCACGATGAAGAAGACGGACAGGACGCCGAAGGTCAGACCCCAGACCTGGACGGGCACAAGCGACAGGCCGTAGGCGTCGAGCAGCGCCATGAAGATGCCGCCAAGGAAGTTGTTGAAGGTCGTGAAGAAGATCAGCGCAAACAGACCCGGTACGGCTGCAACGACGAGGATCGTGCCCCGGATGTCGACGCGCTTGGGCTCGGGTGGCTCGTCCGGGACCGAGGCGGTGGCTGCCGCCGATGCCTTCTCCCCGAAATCGATGGGGAGGAGATGGAGGAACGCAAGCGCGGTGAAGGCGAGCGCGAAGATCAGGGTGCCGTGCATGCCCGTCCAGGCGACGAGGAATCCCGAAATCACCGAGGTCGTAAGGAACCCGATGCCGCTGACCATGCCGACGAGGCCATTGGCCCGGTCGCGCTGGCTTTCTTCGATCAGGAAGGTCACGAGCGCCGGCAGAGCGATGGAACGGATGTTACCGGCGATCACCCCCAGCATGACGGCAAGGATGAAGGCCCAGAGCCAGATGCTGGCGACATTCTGCATGGCGCCTGCCGGGGCGAGCAGGAGCAGGACCATTCCGATCGCATAGAGTACGATCGACGCGACGCTCGAGCCCAGCATCACGAGCTTTTTGGGATAGTGATCGACGAGGCTGCCGAACCAGAATCCGAAACCCGCGGTGAAGACCAGGTAGATGCCCGCGATCATGCCGGTCGCGAAGACCGACTGAGTCTCGAGGAACACCCAGAACGTGATCGCGAACCACACGGTGAAGTTCGTGACGTTCGCAACGAGATTGTTGCCGAGAATGTGGAAGAACGTGGCATTCATGGCGCCGACTCCGCGAAGGGCGGATTGCCTACCCCAAGTGGGCGCGGGGAGGAACCCGGAATCGGCTTTGGGCACGCATTCTGCTGACAGAACGTGACAGGGCCCGGCACGGAACCGTACCATTGGTTCACTTGATCGGGCCCGCGACGGCAGGCATATCCGGTCGCCGCGGGGGGCTTCGCGAGGGAAATCGACGGATGCGGACCGCGCACGAGCCGATGACGCTTACTGAAGAACTGGTCTCCCTTGTCGAGCGGTTCGAGCCCGATCCCGGGCCGCCGCCGGGAATGCAGGACCCCACCGAGGACCAATTCCGGGCGCGGGCGGAAGCGCTCCTCAGAGAACACACGCCGCGCCCGCTATGGCTGTTCGCTTACGGCTCCCTCATCTGGAAGCCGGAGTTCGAACACCTCGACGCGATCGGCGCCCGCGCCCGCGGCTGGCACCGGCGCTTCTGCATGCGCCTCACCCGCTGGCGCGGCACCCGCGAAGTTCCCGGTCTCATGATGGCGCTCGACCGCGGCGGCGCCTGCCGCGGCATCGCCTACCGCCTGCCCGACGATGATCACCTGGGGCAGATCATGCGGCTTCTCGTCCGCGAGACCGACGGTACTCCGCCCACCAACGTGCCGCGCTGGATCACCGTTGAGACGGCACGCGGCCCAGTGACCGCGCTTGCCTTCGTCGCGTCGCCGCTCGGCGCGAACTACGCCGGCCGGCCACCGTTGCCTGAGGTCGCGAGGACTCTGGCGCGCGCAGCCGGACACTGGGGCTCCGGCGCGGCGTACCTGCACAACACGGTGCGCCACCTCGAGGAACACGGCATCCGGGACCGCAACCTGTGGCTGCTGCAGCAGATGGTCGCCGAGGAGATTCGGCGGCTGTCCCGGCGAACGGCTGCCTAACTGCCCGTTCTATTCCAGCGACTTGAGGTAGACGACAATCGCTTCCGCCTGGGCGGGATCGAACTCGAACTCGGGCATGTCCGGGTGGCCCGAAACCAGTCCCTCGACGAGAGCCTCGCTCAGCCACTCGACATCGTAGCGCAGGTGCAGGGTGCGGAACGGCGGCGCTTCAGCATGCGGGCTATCGCCCTCTGGCCCGATCGCGTGGCAATCGGCGCAGTAGAGCGAGACGATCGCGAGTCCCTGCTCGACCTGCGTCTCCCGTGGCGGCTCCTCCGCCAGCGCCGGCATTGCCGCCACCGCCAGCGCGGTTGCGATGATATGTCGGAGCATGTGCCCTCCTTCGCCGCAAGAATGCGGCGTTCGAGGACCTGCGTCTTGACGGCGGTCAAAGACGGATCTGCCGCTCACGTTCCCGTGACGGACGGTAACGTCAGGCGGGCCGTCCCGAAGCAGTCAATCAGAGCGCCGGCGCGGCCGACCGCCGTGCAATCCCAGCGCATCGACGCTATATTTCCACCACACTATCTTCGGAGGACGACATGGCTACCACCGAGCGTGCCATTCTGGCCGGCGGCTGCTTCTGGGGCGCACAGGATCTGCTGCGCCGGCAGCCGGGAGTAATCTCGACCCGCGTGGGCTATTCCGGAGGTGACGTCCCCAACGCCACCTATCGCAATCACGGCACCCATGCCGAGGCAGTCGAGATCGTCTTCGATCCCGCGAAGATCAGCTTTCGCCGGCTGCTGGAATTCTTCTTCCAGATTCACGACCCGACCACGAAGAACCGCCAGGGCAACGACATCGGAACCTCGTATCGCTCCGCCGTCTTCTATACGTCCGAGGAGCAGAAGCAGGTTGCGCTCGACACCATTGCCGACGTCGATGCCTCCGGCCTCTGGCCGGGCGAGGTCGTCACCGAGGTTTCGCCCGCCGGTGATTTCTGGGAAGCGGAGCCCGAGCACCAAGATTACCTGATCAAGCATCCGGGCGGCTACACCTGCCACTGGGTGCGCCCGAACTGGGTGCTCCCCAAGCGCGACGAGGCCGCAACGGCTGCCGAATGACGCCAGCGGGCAGTCCCGGAGCATTGTTGCCGGGACGGCCCCTGCCCGCGCTGGAAAACCGCCGCTATCCCCTCGCGACGCCCGCGCCGTTGCGCTAAGAGGCCCCATCCTCCTCTTCCGCGGCGCGCATGACCTTCGACAACAACATCGACATCACGAGCAAGCTCGTTGCCGATCACGGGCTGAAGCCCGACGAGTACGGCAAGATCCTGCAGTTGCTCGGCCGCAATCCGACGCTCACCGAGCTCGGTATCTTCTCGGCGATGTGGAATGAGCACTGCTCGTACAAGTCATCCAAGAAGTGGCTGCGGACGCTGCCGACCACCGGGCAGCTCGTGATCCAGGGGCCGGGCGAAAATGCCGGCGTCGTCGACATCGGCGACGGGCAGGCCGTGGTCTTCAAGATGGAGAGCCACAACCACCCGAGCTATA
>CAYRNE010000072.1:0-10229 GCA_964425245.1 uncultured Devosia sp. | reverse complement strand
CGGCCTTCTTCGCCGGCGCCTTCTTGGCCGCAGCCTTCTTCGCCGTCTTCTTCGCCGGCGCCTTCTTGGCCGCCTTCTTCGCCGTCTTCTTGGCGGCGGCCTTCTTCGCCGGCGCCTTCTTCGCGGCGGCGGCCTTCGACGCCGTCTTCTTCTTGGCCGGAGCCTTCTTGGCGGCCTTCTTCGCCGTCTTCTTGGCGGCGGTCTTCTTGGAGGCAGCCTTCGGCGCCGCAGCCGCTACCGACGGGGCCTTGGCGGCAGCCATCGGCATCGACTTCGGTTTGCTGGAGCGCAGCTCATCGCGGATTTCGGTGAGCAGCACTTCTTCACGGCTCGGAGCAGCAGGCATCGGATCCTCTGCAGCTTTTCTCTTCATGGAGTTGATCCCCTTCACGACCAGGAACAGAACGAATGCGATGATGGTGAACTTCACCACCGCGTTGATGAACACGCCGATGTTCAGCGTGGCGACGCCCGCCTCCTTAGCCGCCGCCAACGAGGGGACGGGGACTTCAGGGTTCGGGTTACTCAGAACAATAAACAGGTTGGAGAAGTCGACGCCGCCAATCACGAGCCCGATGAGGGGCATGAAGATGTCGTCGCCTATGGACGAAACGATTGCGCCGAACGCAGCGCCAATGATCACGCCGATCGCCAGATCGATGGCGTTGCCCTTCACCGCAAAATCACGAAACTCTTTCAGGAAGGACGTGCCCCGTTCACGTATGTCCGCCACCGGATGGTCTCCTTGGGATGTGGCTACGCTCGACTCGCACGCTCGCAAGATTCTCGCAGTTCGCTCGATAATGCAATGGCTCGACTTACGTTCGGCTTGCGCAGTTGTGGACGAGGTCCGATACTTCGACCCCGTCTGCTCGCACATTGAAGCATGACAGCAGTGACCACTTCGTTAAGCAAAGACGAAATCGCATTGCGGCGCGCGCTCGACTTCGTGCCCGAGGGCATCGCTGTATTCGATGCTGCGCTGGCGCTCGTCACGGCAAATGCGAGATACCGCAAGCTGCTGAACTTGCCGGATAATTTGGCGACGCAAGGAACGAGCCTAGGCGCCATTGCACTGCATCTCGCACAACGCGGGGACCTCGGCGAGGGCGATGCAACGGAGATCGCTGCGCGCCGCGTCGCAACGCTTCGCGACAGTGAGACCACCATCTCACAACGGCTCAGCGCGACGGGTCAGGTGATCGAATTCCACTCCGCAAAAATTCCTGATGGGGGACTCGTCGTAAGCGTCCTCGACGTCACCGCGAGGGTGGATGCGGAGCGCGAGCTCGAGCGAATCGCTCATTCACTGGAGCGGCGAGTCGCGGAACGGACGGCCGCGTTGACGCGCGTAAACGCCGAACTGGAGTCGGCGCGCGCGAAGGCCGACGCGGCCAACCGCGACAAGACACGCTTCCTCGCCGCTGCCTCGCACGACCTGCTGCAGCCGCTCAATGCGGCACGCCTCTATACCTCGACCTTGATCGAGCGCGCCGGCGCGACGCCACTCGCCGAACTCGCACATTCGATCGAGGCGTCGCTCAACGCCGTCGAGGAGATCATGTCGGCCCTGCTCGACATTTCCCGCATCGACAGCGGTGCGCTGAAGCCGTCGTCCGCCCCCTTCGGCGTGCGCGATCTCTTCAAGAAGATCGAGGTCGAGTTTGCGCCGCTGGCGCGCGAGAAGCACATCGAGCTTCGGATCGTCGGCACCACGGCGCGCGCCGTGTCCGATCGGGCGCTCGTCGCGCGCGTGCTGCAGAACCTCGTCTCGAACGCGGTCAAATACACGCGCCCGGGCGGCCGCGTGCTCGTCGGCTGCCGTTTCCGCGGCGGCCGGGTGCGGATCGACGTCGTCGATACCGGCATCGGCTTCGACAAGGATCAGCACGCGCTGATCTTCGCCGAGTTTTCCCGCCTCGAACACGGCGCCCGCATGGCCCAGGGGCTCGGCCTCGGCCTTTCCATCGTGAAGCGCATCATCGGCGCGCTCGGCCTTGGGCTCGAGCTCGACAGCAAAGCCGGCATGGGGTCGCGTTTCTCGCTCTATCTGCCGCTCGGCAGCCGCAAGGCAGCAGTCGAGACGGACGGGGCAGAGGCTGTGCGCAGCGAGCCGGTCTCGAACATCGCCGACCTGAGGATACTCTGCGTCGACAACGACCGCGCCATTCTCGATGCCATGCTAGGATTATTGTCCGGCTGGGGGTGCGACGTGCGGCTCGCGCGCTCTCTCAAGGATATTGCGAAGGACCAGTTGCTCGTCGGCTGGCTGCCGGACATCGTGCTGATGGACTATCACCTCGACCAGACGTCCGGCCTCGATGCGATCGAATGGCTGCGCCAGAACGTCGGCGGTCACCTTCCGGCCGCGCTCGTCACCGCCGACCGGAGCCCGGCAGTGCGGGCGCTGGCAGAGGAACGGGGCGTGGCGGTGGTCACGAAGCCGGTCAAGCCGGCAGCGCTCAGGGCGGCTATCAGCGGGCTCGCCGGCCAGCGCCAGCGTCAGCCCGGCGTCCGTTCCGCCGAAATCAGCGTTTCGAACTGACCCTTCTCGATGCGCGAGGCGGCAATGACCGCTTGCGTCCGGCTGTCCACATCCAGCTTTTGCAGGATCGCGGAAACATGGGCCTTGACCGTCGCTTCCGAAATGGCGAGCTCGTAGGCTATCTGCTTGTTCATCAGCCCGTCGCTCAACATCATGAGAACCCGGACCTGCTGCGGGGTCAGCGTCGTCAGCCGCCGCAGCAGCGCCGACTGTTCCTCGTCGTCCCCGGCGGCGATGCCGCCCTCCTCGGGCACCCACATGTCGCCGGCGAGCACGGTCTCGATGGCCCGACGGATTTCCGGCGGCCCAACCGATTTCCTGAGGTAACCGGCAGCGCCCAGGTCAATGGCCGACCCGACGACGCCGGCATCCTCGACCGCGGAAATGATCATCACAGGAACGTCGGGATACTGCGCCCGCAAAAGCAGCAGACCGGAGAATCCGCGCGCTCCCGGAACGTTGAGATCGAGAAGCACGAGATCGCATTCGCGGTCACGCTCGAGCGCCGCGTTGAGCCCGGCGAGGTCACCCGCCTCCTCCACCTCTATGGAGGGATCGCCGCCCGCCAGCGTTTGCCGCAAGGCGGACCGGAAAAGCGGGTGGTCGTCCACAATGATAATGCGTCGGCGGATCATGCTCTCGGTCGTTGCACTCGATCAGAATCTGGTTAGCAGCCGGCGCCGCTGCATTGAATGCGACTTAAGGCGAGCGGCGCAAAGGTAAACCGCCGGTTGCGTTTTGCATCAGGGTTTAACGCGATGTTTACCATGTTTTTCCAAGACTGGGCGCTAGCCGCCGCTTCGCCGAGGTCGCGGTTCCTCTCCGGTGCTTGGGAAAACCGATGGCCCGCGCATATGCCTCCCCACAGCCGCAGGACTACGGGTCCGACCCGCAGGGCGGCGACTGGCAGGCGCTGCGCGGGGAACTCAACGCGCTGCTCGAGCAGGTCGAAAGCCAGGTCGCCCGCACCCGATCGAACGATAGCGGGTATCAAGGCATCGCCGAGCGGATGCGCGATCTGCGCTACCAACTCGCGGAGACGGAGCCCGACCTGAGGCATCGCGAGGCGCTGCGCTCGGTGAAGCGCGCGGTCGACCGCTTCAGCGAGCGCGACGACTCCTACGCGCCGCGGCACGAAGACTATCCGCCCAATCCGCGCGACACGCTGCAGGCCGCGATCCAGCAGATCAGGGCGCGGCAGGGCAGCTATCGCGAACCGCCCCCGGCGAGCCGGGCCGAGCCGCCACCCTTCGATGACATGGCGCATGCCATCGGCGGCATCTCGACCCGCCTCGAGCGACTCGAGAACGAACTGCGCGGCGCTGCCAGAATCCAGACGGGCAACGTCAAGGAAATCGCCGAGCAGGTTGCGCAACTCAGCCACGTCGTCGAACTGCTTGCCGGCGCCGTGGGTGAGACAGGGCAGGTCCGGCGACTCGAATCGCAGATCGCGGGCTTGGCCAAGCTCGTCTCGGAGGGCCCACGGGCGGACATGCGCGATCTCGTCCAGCGCCTCGACGAGCTCGGCGGCCAGATCGTCAAACTGTCGCAGCGGCACCAGGACGAAGGGCTGGGACTCAGGCTCGACGATATCTCAGCGACCGTCGGGCGGCTCGCCGATCTCCAGGTGCAGTTCGCCAATCGCGTCGGCGAGCAGGGACAACCGGCCGAAATCCTGGACCGGCAGTTGCGTGCCGCCGGCGACGCCATAAAGGAAGAGATCGGCGCCATCGGCGTCGGGCTGCAGCGCAGCGTGGTCTCGATCGAAGAGGCCGTGCGCAATGTCTACGACCGTATCGACACGATCGAGCGCCACACCGCGCTTCCGCCCGCCGATCTCGAGCGCCTGACCGATGAAATGGCGCGCATCACCGAAGCGATGAAGAATCCGCAGCAGGTGGAGACGATCATCGAGCTCGTCGAGTCGATCCACAATCGGCTGGGCGAGATCGAAGCGCCGCACCGCGCGATCGGCGACCTGAAGCTCGACATGGAAGCGCTTCGTGCTGCCGTGATCGAGGCGGTCGAGCCACGCTTTGCCGCGCTCGAAATGCAGATCGATGCGCTCAATGACAGGATCGGCGGTCCGTCGGGCGATATCAGCGTCAGCCAGCTCGAAGCGCAGGTCCGCCAGCTTGTCCACCGCATGGATCAGACCGGCGAACAGCTCACCGGCCTCGCGCGCCTCTACACGGCTCCCGCCGAACGAGACGCGCCGGACTTCGAGGCGCTGGCCGATCTCGTCGCTTCGCGCACCTCCGAGGCCGTGGCGCAGGTCGCGCCGCCGCTTGCCGGTGTGCCCCCGGCGCCGCTCGGCGACGACGGCATTGCCGAGATAGAGCGCCGCATCTCGCGCCTGCTCGACGGTACGCGCGGCGGCCCCGCCGCGGAGGACATTTCCGCGATCGAGACGAGCATCCGCGAGGTCAACGACCGCCTTGGCCGGCTCGAACAGGCGCTCGCCACGCAAAGCGAAGAACCGAAGCCGGCGCCGTCCACCGGCCTCGTCGGGTCTTCGGTCGCCGCTTCCGAGGAGCCTGTCGCGCCCATCCATACCGGAACGCCCACCGGCGACATTGCGGACCATGCCGGTTCGACCGGCAGCGCCGGTTCGGACCGCGATGCCATGCCGAGACCGCCGACGGACGAGGTTCCCCTCCGCGACCGGCCCTTCGGGGACGTCGCCGGCCCGGTGCATGCCGCGCTCGAGGCCAAGAACGGACCGCGCCGGCATCATCCCGGGCTGACATACGAACCCCTGCCGGGGCAGGGCGCGGACATCCCGCCTGCCGAGCCGGCGGCCCCTGCCGCGTCTGCGAGCGACCGGCCCCTGTTCGACCCGGCGACCGTCGAACGTCCCCCGCGTCCCGTATCGAGTTTCGATGCACCCGCGCCCGCGCCATTCGATGAATCGCCGGCGGTGCGGACCGAGGCTGCCGAGAGCATGCCGCGCGTCGAGGGCGAGAGCGTCCCGAGCACCAATACGTTCATTGCCGCAGCCCGCCGCGCTGCGCAGCGTCAGCAGCAGCAGGACAGGACCGCCGGTTCGAATTCCCTGATCGCGCGGGCTCTCGCGAGTTTCCAGCAGTCCAAGGATGCTCCCATAGCGGACGAGCCGAGGCCCGAGACGAAAAAGAAGGGCCGTATGGGCCGGCTGCTCGCCGGAGACAAGGCGGCCCGGACGGAGTGGAAGCCTGACGACGCGCCTGCCGTCGCCGCGGAACCGGCGGCGCCCGAGCCCATCGCCGTCGACCACGACGCCGCGGCAGCATCCGCTGATGAACCGAAACCGGGCTTCCTTGCACGGCACCGGAGAGCGATTCTTCTTGGCGCAGCACTCGTGGCGGTCGCGCTCCTGACGCTCAATCTCGTGCAACAGCGCATGAGCCAGGGCCAGCCGGAAACGGCTCCCCAGGAAACGGAGACGCCGGCCGCGACATCGAGCCTGCCCGAGGCAGGGCTGCCGCTCGACAGCGAACCGGTGGCCTCGCTCCCGGACGCGGTGAGCACCCCGCGCGTCATCCCCATCGTCGACTCGCTCGCGACGGCCTCCATCGACCCCGCCGCCGCACAGGCATTCGCACCGGCAGCCGAGTCGCCGCAGATGCCGACGGCCTTCACCGCTGCGGCAGACGGCACACCTGCCGCCGAGGGTGAGGAGGCGACCAAGATGGCGGCGATTCCGCCGCTCGCCGAGGTGGCGCCGAACGACCTCGAGAGCCCGGTGACCGTCGAGATGCCCCCCGCTGCGATCGGTCCCGAACCGCTGCGGCGTGCGGCCGCGGAAGGCGACGCGCGTGCACAATTCGAGGTCGCAGCCATCTATACCGAGGGCCGTGCCGTTCCCGAGGATCTCGCAGCGGCCGCGATCTGGTACGAGCGGGCCGCCGCGCAGGGCTTCGCCCCTGCCCAGTACCGGCTCGGGAACCTTTACGAGAACGGCCGCGGGGTGGAGAAGGATCTGCAGCAGGCGCGGCTCTGGTATCAGCGCGCCGCGGAAGCCGGAAACCGCATGGCGATGCACAACCTCGCGGCGCTCTATGCCGGCGGAGAGCTCGGCAAGCAGGAGTTCGATGCCGCAGCGCAATGGTTCGAGCAGGCAGCGATGCGCGGCATGCGCGACAGCCAGTTCAATCTCGGCATGCTGTACGCCCGCGGCCTCGGCGTGCCCCAGAGCCTCGAGGACTCCTACAAGTGGTTCGCTCTCGCGGCCGGGCGGGGTGACGCCGATGCCGCCAAGGCACGGGACGATATCGTCCGCTCGCTCGACGCCGAGACGGTGACACGCCTCGACCACGAAGTGGAAGGGTTCGTGCTCGCCCCGATCGACCTCGTCGCAAACTTCGCTCCTATCGGCACATGGAGCGACAAGTTCGATCCCGGAGAGGCGATCACCAGCATCGACGTGATCAAGAGCGTCCAGGCGGCACTCAACGCGATCGGCTACGACGTCGGCACCCCCGACGGCCTTGCCGGACCGCGGACCACGGAGGCTATCCGTGCCTTCGAGAAGGCGACCGGCATGAGCGAGACGGGGCTTGTCAATCCGCGGCTCCTCGCGGTGCTCGGCAGCCAGCCCGTCTGAGAGAAGCCACGCCGTTGCCGCACTGGCAACATCAATAGACCCTTTGGATTTTGCTGATATCAGTGGAATCCGGCCCGGCCGGGCCGAAGCATTTCGTCCAGGCCATCCGCCGGCCGGGCGAGACTGCCTGGCTCCACCCGTGCGCGGACGACGGCCCATTGCAGATCTATCTTCCGATCGCCGAGCTTTCGATGAACCTCTTCTTCCTCGTGGGAATTGGGGGCGCGGTCGGATTCCTCTCCGGCCTCTTCGGCGTGGGCGGCGGTTTCCTGCTGACGCCGCTCCTGATCTTCTCGGGGGTTCCGGCACCGGTGGCCGTTGCCTCGGTAACCGGGCAGGTGGTCGCCGCCTCGACTTCCGGAGCGCTCAGCTACTACCGGCGCGGGCAGATCGACCTGCACCTTTCCATTTATCTCGTGCTCTCGGGCATCCTGGGCGCGATCGGCGGGGTGGTGACGTTTTCACTCTTGCGCGCCGCGGGCCAGCTCGACCTCGTGATCTCTCTCGGCTTCCTCGTTCTTCTGGGCTTCGTCGGCACCCTGATGCTGATCGAATCGGTGAGAGCCCTGCTCCGCCGGCGTGCCGGCATCGTCGTGCGCGAACGGCTGCCCAATACGCACAACTGGTTCCACGGCCTGCCGTGGCGCGTGCGGTTCAAGAAGTCGAAGCTCTATATCAGTGTGATCCCGGTCCTGGCGCTCGGCACCGCGATCGGCTTCGTCGGCTCGCTCCTTGGCATCGGCGGCGGCTTCATCCTCGTGCCGGCTCTCGTCTACCTGCTGCGCGTGCCCGGCAACATGGTGATCGGCACATCGCTGCTGCAGGTAGTGGCGATGATGGCGGCGACGACGATCCTCCATGCCATTTCGAGCCATAGCGTCGATATCCTGCTCGCCTTCTGCCTCATGGTGGGCGGCACGATGGGTGCCCAGTTCGGCGCCTCGGCAGGCAAGTACCTGCGCGGCGAGCAACTGCGCGCCATGCTCGCCGCGCTGGTTCTCGCCGTCGCAATCCGCTTCGGACTCTCCCTCATCCTGCCGCCGGCCGATCTCTATTCGACCGCGGTCGTCGGGCTTGGAGGAGCGATCTGATGGCACGCCTCCTTGCGATCCTCTTCGTGCTCGTCGCTTCCGCCGTTCCGGCGCAGGCCGAGCGGCTGGTCTCGACGGTTTCGCGCGACCTCGTTTCGATCACCTCGAGCTTCGATGGCGAGACGCTGACCTTTTTCGGCAACATCGAGCCCGAAGCAGGCTCGCCCTTGCCGTATGTCCAGGGCACCTATCATGTGGTCATCGTCATCACCGGGCCGTTGCAGAACCGGGTGACGCGCCGCAAGACCAACGTCCTCGGCATCTGGCTCAATACGCAGCAGGTGGTGTTCGAGTCCTTCCCGTCCTTCTTCCACGTGCTGTCGGACACGCAGCTCACCAACATCACCGATCCTGTAACGCTATCGGAACTGCAGATCCTGCCCGATCATCAGGCGAGGCTCGCGGCCCGCGCGGGCTGGTGGGACTCAATCGTCTTCGGCGCTGAACTGATCAGGCTGATGGAGGAGGATGGACTTTTCGGCGTCAACCAGCAGGGCGTCACCTTCAGGTCGAATACGCTCTATTCCGGCCAGATCACGCTCGGCAGCAACGTGGCGCCCGGGCCTTATCTCGCGCACACCTACCTCTTCAAGAACGGCCAGCTGGTGGCCGAGAAGTCCGATGGCTTCTCCGTACGCAAGACCGGGTTCGAACGCTTCCTCGGCCTTGCCGCGGTGCAGCAGCCCCTGTTCTACGGCATCGCGGCGGTCGTCCTCGCGCTCTTCACCGGCTGGCTGGGCGGGGTGGTGTTCCGGCGCTAGCCGCCGACCAGCCGCTTGGGGCTTACGGGATAGACGCGGCCGCGCCCGATCATCGTCACTTCGAGCGCTCGCCGGTCGAGGAGCCCGGCGAATGCGGGGCTCATGATGTTGAGCGTGCCGGTCGAGGCACCATAGGCGGGGAGCACCAGCAGCTTCCCGTCATGCACGAAGCAGGGTCGACGCACCGAGCGCCCGTCAGCCATGACGCGCGCCGCGGGATGGAGGTGCCCCGCAACAAGACCCGAAACCCCGCGCGCGGGGTGGTGCGCCAGCGTCAGTCCGCCCCGCTCGAGGCTTGTTACGCAGGCGCCGCCGAGCGCATGCGGGCTGGGGTCGTGGTTGCCGGAGATCCAGGTCCAGCGGACGCGGCCGATGAGCGCCGTGAGCCGCAGCTTGTCGGCATCGAGCAGCGTGCCGGTGCCCTCGTCGCGATGGAAAGAGTCGCCGAGCGCGATGATTTCCCCGGCTCCCGTGCGTTCGACATCGTCGCTCAGGCGCTTCAGCGTCAGGCTGGTGTCGTAGGGCGGCAGGAGCGAGCCGCGCTTCGCGTAGGAGGAGAGCTTCTCCAAGTGGAGATCGGCAACCAAAAGCGCGCCCGTGGAGGGCCACCACAGGGCCCCGGAGACGAGCGGCTCGAACATCTGGCCGGCAAAACGCAGGAACACCGTTGCCGTTTCCTCTTGGCCGGCGGCCGCCCGTGCCGCCGAATAGTTCGCGTTCAATTCGCCCCCAGCGCCTCGCGCATCAGTTCGTCCGCGGCATCGGCCATGGCGCTCTCGCGCGCCTCCCCGTGCACGGGGACCTTGCCGATGTCCACCAGCACCGGTACCGCCAGAGGCGAGATTCGGTCCAGCGGTTTGTGCACGATATGTTTCCGTATGCGGCGGAGCATGTGGCCGAGCCGCCCGATATCGAGCAGGCCCCGCGCGGCGTCGCGGCGCGTTGCCTGGATGAGGATGTGGTCGGGCTCGTGCTGATAGAGCACGTTGTAGATCACGTCCGACGAGACGGTGACCTGCCGTCCCGTCTTCTCCTTGCCCGGATGCCGGCGCTCGATCAGCCCGGCGACGATCGCGACGTTGCGGAACGTGCGCCGCATGAGCTCGCTCTCGTCGAGCCAGGCTTCGAGATCGTCGCCGAGCATGTCCTCGTCGAAGAGCTCATCGAGCGAGAGCCGGCCGGTGCGGATCAGCGCCGAGAAATCGCCCAGGCCCCAGACCGCCAGCGAATAGTCCGACGCGACGAAG
>CAYRNE010000071.1:0-10238 GCA_964425245.1 uncultured Devosia sp. | reverse complement strand
CACATGGAACTCGAAGACGGCCGCCTGCCCAGTGCGCTCGTGGCCTGCATCGGCGGGGGCTCCAACGCCATCGGCACGTTCCACCCGTTCCTCGACGACCCGGAGGTGAGGCTCTACGGCGCCGAGGCGGGCGGCCACGGCATCGACGTGCCGAACGGCCACGCCGCCTCGATGACCGGCGGGCGCCCCGGCGTGCTCCACGGCAACCGCACCTACCTCCTGCAGGATGAGGACGGCCAGATTCTCGAGGGCCATTCGATCTCGGCGGGCCTCGACTATCCCGGGGTGGGCCCCGAGCACTCGTGGCTGCGCGACACCGGGCGCGTCACCTATGTGCCGATCACCGATCAAGAGGCGCTCGACGCCTTCATGACCTGCACCAAGACCGAAGGGATCATTCCCGCACTCGAAAGTGCGCACGGGCTTGCGCAGGTCATCAAGCTCGCGCCGACAATGGGCCGCGAGGAGACGATCGTCCTCTGCCTCTCGGGCCGTGGCGACAAGGACGTCGAGAGCGTCGGCAGGCATCTGGGGATGGGGCTGTGACCACCCGCATCGTGGAGCGCTTCGCCGCCTGCGCGGCCGAGAACAGGCCTGCGTTCGTGACCTTCGTCATGGCGGGCGACCCCGATCCGGAAACCGGGCTCGAAATCCTCCGGGCGCTGCCCGCCGCCGGCGCCGACGTAATCGAGCTTGGAATGCCGTTCTCCGATCCGATGGCGGACGGGCCGGGCGTCCAGGCAGCCGGCCGCCGGGCGCTCGAAGCAGGCCAGACGCTGCGCGGCACGCTCGCCATGGTCGAGGCCTTCCGCAAGACCGACGCGACGACGCCGCTCGTTCTCATGGGCTACTACAACCCGATCTTCAGTTTCGGGGTCGATGTCTTCCTCAAGGCGGCGAAGAACGCCGGTGTCGATGGTCTCATCATCGTCGACCTGCCGCCCGAAGAGGACGAGGAACTCTGCCTCCCCGCACTCGCGGCAGGTCTCAACTTCATCCGGCTGACAACGCCGACGACCGACGATCGCCGGCTGCCCGCCGTCCTCGCGAACACGTCGGGCTTCGTCTACTACGTCTCGATGACCGGTATTACCGGCGCAACGATCAAGAGCCATGCGGCCGTCGGCGAAGCGGTGAAGCGGATCAAGCAGCATACCGCGCTGCCGGTCGCGGTCGGCTTCGGCATCAAATCCGAATACGACGCGGCGGTCATCGGGCGCGAAGCGGACGGCGTGGTGGTGGGTACCGCGCTCTGTAACGCGATCGCCGAGACGCTCGTCGACGGAAACGCAACGGCGCGCACCGTTCCGGCGTTGACCGAGCTCGTGGCCAAGCTTGCCGCCGGCGCGCGGGGAGCCCGCGCTTAACCAAGGGCTTGCCATTGCGTCTCCGGTGGTTTGCGCCCCGATGCGGCTCTGTTAATATCCGCCACAATTGCCATATAGGGCCCCAGGTGCACCGCATTCCGGACCCACAAGGTCAAAAAGGCAGATGAACTGGATTAACAACGTCGTCCGGCCGAAAATCCGCTCCTTCCTCAAGCAGAAGGACAGCGGAACCGAGAATCTCTGGGTGAAATGCCCCGAATCCGGGGAGATGGTGTTCTACCGCGATCTCGAGGCCAATCAGTGGGTCGTGCCCAATTCGGGCTATCACATGAAGATCAAGGGCTCCGACCGGCTGCGCCTGTTCTTCGACGACGGCCGGTACGAGACGATGCCCCAGCCGCCTGTCACCCAGGATCCGCTCAAGTTCCGCGACAGCAAGAAATATACCGACCGGCTGCGTGAGAGCCGCACCAAGACCGGAACCGAGGACGCCGTCACGATCGCGACCGGCAAGCTCTTCGACAACGAGGTGACGGTCGGCGTCCAGGATTTCGACTTCATGGGCGGCTCGCTCGGCCTCGCGGCCGGCACGGCGATCGTCCGCGGGTTCGAGCTCGCCCTCGAACGGCGGACGCCATTCATCATGTTTGCCGCTTCCGGCGGCGCGCGCATGCAGGAGGGAACGCTGTCGCTCATGCAGCTGCCGCGCACAACCGTCGCGGTGATGCGGCTCAAGGAAGCGGGCCTGCCCTATATCGTGATCCTGACCAATCCGACGACAGGCGGCGTCACCGCCTCTTATGCGATGCTGGGCGATGTGCACATCGCCGAGCCCGGTGCGCTGATCGGCTTTGCCGGCGCGCGGGTCATCGAGCAAACCATCCGCGAAAAGCTGCCCAAGGGCTTTCAGCGCTCGGAGTACCTCTACGAGCACGGCATGATCGACATGGTGGTTCATCGCCACCACCTGCGCTCGACCATCGGGTCGCTGGTCGCGCTGCTGACGAAGGCGCCGGCGCCACAGGTGGCCATGGAGTCGGCCGCGAACGGTGCGACGGTCTCGGTTCCGACGATTCTCGGCAGCGAGGACGACCTGGTCACCGCTCCGCCAGAGGCGGCGCACGCGGAGTAGTCCTATCGCCGCCGGCTCTCCGGCAGAACGCCCGCTCGACAGCGAGCCGGCCAGTCTCCCCGAACCGGCCCGGGTGCGCTAGAACCGCTTCACCCGAGTCGATTTCCATGTCCCGTACCGACGCGATCCTCAAGCGCCTCCTAGCGCTCCATCCCAAGCTGATCGATCTCCATCTCGAGCGCGAGCTCGATTTGCTCGAACGGCTCGGCAATCCGCACCGAAAGCTGCCGCCGGTCGTCCACGTCGCCGGTACCAACGGCAAGGGATCGACGGTCGCCTACCTCCGCGCTTTCCTCGAAGCGGCAGGAAAGCGCGTCCACGTCTATACCTCGCCGCAGCTCGTCCATTTCCGCGAGCGCATCCGCCTTGCCGGCACACTTGTTTCGAACGCGCAGCTCAACGGGGCGCTCGAAACCTGCGAACGCGTCAATGAGGGACGGCCGATCACCTATTTCGAGATCACGACCGCCGCGGCCTTTGTGCTCTTTGCCGAGGTGCCGGCGGACTTCCTGCTCCTCGAAGTCGGCCTCGGCGGCCGGTACGACGCAACGAACGTCGTGGACAGGCCCCTCGGCACCGTCATAACGCCCGTATCCATCGACCACGTCGAATACCTCGGCACCACGGTCGCAAAGATCGCGCATGAGAAGGCCGGCATCCTCAAGCGCGGCGCACCGGCCGTGATCGGCCTCCAGGCGGAGGAGGGACTCGCGACCATCGAGAAGGAGGCGCGCCGCCTCGGCATCACGCCCCACGTCGCGCGCCGCGATTTCGACGGCTATCGACAGGACGGCCGCATGGTGTTCCAGGACGAGACCGGGCTGCTCGACCTGCCACTGCCCGGCCTTGCCGGGCCCCACCAGATCGACAATGCCACTCTCGCCATCGCGGCCGCGCGGCACTTCGGGCTGCCGGTTACCGCGGCCGACTTCGCGACCGGCCTTCGCACGGTTTATTGGCCCGCCCGGCTGATGCCGCTCCGTGGCCGCCTCTCCGCGCTGCTCGGACCCGGACAGGAGCTCTGGCTGGACGGCGGCCATAACGAGGCGGGGGGTGCCGCACTCGCCGAGGCCTTGCGCGACATGCATAACCGGCGGCCAGCCCCGCTGGTCCTCGTCATGGGCACCTTCGCCAACAAGGACGCGGCCGGCTATCTCGCCCATTTCAAGGACCTGTCCGCGATGGTCTACACAGTCCCCATCCCGGGCGACCGGGCCGCCTGGCCCGCGCGGTCGCTTGCCGACCTCGCCCGCCGGCAGAACCTCAATGCTGCGCCCAAGCGCTCGATCGAGGGTGCGCTCAAGGCCGCTGCGGCCGAGCATCCGACGGCGCGCGTCGTGATCTGCGGTTCGTTGCACCTCGCGGGGCACGTCCTCAGCCGCAATGGCACGCCGCCGCGCTAGATTTCACGGCTTCTGGCAGACCGGGCAATAGTAGGTCGAGCGGCCCGACTGCACGATGCGCCGGATGACGCCGCGGCAGCCCGGCGTTGGGCAGGGCTTACCCTCACGGTCGTAAACCGCGAAGCGGTGCTGGAAGTAGCCCGAGCCGCCCTCCGCATCGCGGAAATCGCGCAGCGTCGAGCCGCCTGCCTCTACCGCTTCAGTCAGGACGACGCGCACGGCATCGGCGAGGGCTTCGAGGCGTTTGCTCGGCGCGCCGGACTTCAGCACCAGCTTTCGCGCTTCGGTCGTCGGCCGGATATGGGCGCGATGCAGCGCCTCGCTGACGTAGATGTTGCCGAGGCCGGCGACGACCCGCTGGTCGAGCAGCGCCGCCTTCATGGGCGCCTTCTTGCCACGGAAGCGCGCGGCCATCTCGGCCGCGTTGAAGGCATTCCCCAGCGGCTCCGGACCGAGCCCGGCGAGAAAGGGGCTCTCCTCCTCATTGCGGAACAGATCCATGAAACCGAAGCGGCGCGCGTCGTTGTAGACGAGCGTCAGCGGCCCATGTTTGGGGTGGGTGAGTTCGAGGCGCAGGTGATCGTGCCTGGGGTCCTGGTCGGGCTCGAAATAGCGCGATGGTTCCTTGAACCTGCGGCCATCGAAGCGATAGCTGCCGGTCATCCCGAGATGGCTCAGAAGCGTCAGCCCGTTCGAGAGCCGGAACAGCAGATACTTGGCGCGGCGGCCGACGCTTTCGATCGTCTGGCCCTCGAGCCTCGGCTTCAGGCCCCTTGGAAAAGGAAACCTGAGGTCCTTTCGATTGAGCGCCACCTTCTCGATGCGCGCGCCCGCGAGCCAGGGCTCCAGGCCGCGACGGACCGTTTCGACTTCGGGCAGTTCCGGCACGGGTTCTCTTAAGGGTGTGCGGGTATGGTCAATTCCATGCCGCATCGCACTTCTATATGGTGCCGCCAACCGGCGCAAAGGTGCAGTCCGATGACGGAAACCACGCATTTCGGCGAGAAAACCGTTCCGCTCGATGAAAAGCAGGGCATGGTCGACGCGGTCTTTCATGGCGTCGCCGACCGCTATGATCTGATGAACGACCTGATGAGCGGCGGCGTCCATCGGCTCTGGAAGGACATTCTGGTCAATCGGCTGCAGCCGCCCAAGACCGGCAGCCGTCCCTATCGCGTGCTCGACGTGGCAGGTGGCACCGGCGACGTCGCCGAACGGATCGTCAATGCCTCGGTCGGCTACGCCGAGGTCACCGTCGCCGACATCAATCCCGACATGCTGCGCGTCGGCGCGGAGCGCGCAACGCGCTGGCGCTTCCCGGGGCAAGTGCAGTTCGTCGAAACCAACGCGGAGGCGTTGCCTTTCGACGACGCAAGCTTCGATGCCTATACGATCGCCTTCGGCATCAGGAACGTGCCGCGGATCGAGGTCGCCTTGCGCGAGGCCCATCGGGTGCTCAGGCGCGGAGGCCGGTTCCTCTGTCTCGAGTTCAGCGCGGTCGACGTTCCGGGACTGGATGCGATCTACCGGCTGTTCTCCGACACCGTCATACCGCCGCTCGGCCGCGTCGTTGCCGGCGACAGTCAGCCCTACAAGTATCTCGTCGAGAGCATCCGCAACTTCCCGCCGCCCGACCGCTTCAGCGCGATGATCGCAGCGGCAGGTTTCAAGCGTGTGACCCATACCGCGCTCAGCGGCAACATCGTGGCGCTCCACGGCGCGTGGAAGCTCTGACGCATGGGGCTGATGGCCTATCTCCGTCTCGTGCGCGCAGGGTACGTACTGGCGCGCGAAGGGGCGTTGTCCATCGTCGAAGACATGGCGCTGCCGCCGGCGCTCCGGTTCGCAGTCCGCACGGGCCGCCTGATCGAGCGCGGCGACGTCAAACGCTCGGGCCGCGTCGAGCGGCTTACACGCGCGCTCAACAGGCTGGGGCCCACTTATGTCAAGTTCGGGCAGACGCTCGCCACCCGGCCCGACATCGTCGGGGCGGAGGTCGCGCAGGACCTCGCCGTGCTGCAGGACAAGATGCAGCCCTTCGACCAGAAGCTGGTGCCGACGCTGCTTGTCGAGGCGCTGGGCGAACGTGCGGGTGACCTTACCGATCTTTCGCCCCCGATCGCAGCCGCATCGATCGCGCAGGTGCACAAGGCAACGCTGCTGGCGCGCGACGGCACGCGGCGCACCGTTGCAGTCAAGATCCTGAGGCCCGGCATCAGGAAGCGTTTCCGGCAGGACCTCGAAAGCTACTACGCGGGTGCCCGGCTCGCCGAGGCGCTGTCGCGCGAGATGCGGCGCCTGCGGCCGGTCGACGTGGTCGCGACTCTCGACCGCTCGGCGCGGCTCGAACTCGACCTGAGGCTGGAGGCCGCCGCGATATCCGAGTTCGCCGGCAACACCGAAAAGGACGAGGGATTCCAGGTTCCATCCGTGAGTTGGGATCACACAGCCGAGACCGTCCTCACCACCAGCTGGATCGACGGCATCCCGATCCGTGATTTCGCGGCGCTCGAGGCGGCGGGCCTCAGCCGCAAGGATCTCGCGCGCAAGATCATGCAGGCATTCCTGCGCCACGCCATCCGCGACGGCTATTTCCACGCCGACATGCACCCGGGCAATCTCTTCGCCGATCCCGCAACCGGCGATATCGTCGCCGTCGATTTCGGCATCATGGGCCGCATCGACCGCAAGGAGCGGTGGTTCCTCGCGGACGTCGTCTACGGGTTCATCACGCGTAACTACAAGGGCATGGCGGAGCGTCACTTCGAGGCCGGATACGTTCCTGCGCACCAGTCGGTCGATGATTTTGCGCTGGCGCTGCGCTCGATCGGCGAGCCGCTACAGGGCCGCAAGGCCAACGACATTTCGATGGCGAGGGTTTTCGGCCAGCTTTTCACGACGACCGAGCTCTTCGAGATGCAGACGCGCCCAGAGCTTGTGCTGCTGCAGAAATCGATGGTCATCGTCGAGGGCGTCGCGCGGGCGCTCGACCCCGAACTCGATGTCTGGACCATTGCCGAGCCGGTGGTCGGGGACTGGGTGCGCCGCGAGGCCGGCCCGCTCGGCCGGCTCGAGGACATCGCGGACCGGCTGAGGACAGCCGCCGACACGGTTGGCCGGCTGCCGGCGATAGTCGCGAAGACCGAGGCCGCCCTTATCGACTACGAGGCCGAAAAGCGCTCCGCGCGGCGCCATAGCGGGCGGTTCATGACCACCGTTGCGTTCTGGCTGCTGGTTCTGATCGCGGCGCTGCTGCTTTGGCGGATTCTCGCCTGAGCCATTCAGGACGCGTTCATCATCGCGCCCATAGGCCATCGCATTGAGCTTGCCGCGGGCATTGGCGCCCCATAGATTTGCCGGCGCATGCGGCGGGGGCCGTCGCATTGGAGACAGGGATATGACACCAAAACTGATCGGCCGGCTTGCCGGCGTGCTGGCGCTGACCGTCGGTCTGGCCGGATGCATGGACGTGACCATGGATGTCGAAGTCCAGAGCGAGACCACCGGCAAGGCGACCACCACGATGGTGATGGGCGCCGACTTCTACGCCATGGCCAAGGCCGGCATGGCCTCCGAAGGCGAAGGAAGCGAAGGCTTCTGCGAGGAGGAAGGCGCGGTTCTCACCGAGAATCCGGATGGCTCGGCAACCTGCACAATGGTCAAGGAAGGCAATTTCGCCGACCTCGAACTCGGCGAGGACGACGGCGCCCGGATCGAGGTCGTCAGCCCCGGCCAGGTGAAGGTTTCGTTCTCGACCGCCGACCTGCAGAGCGAAGTCGCCGGCGAGGAGACACAGGACGAGGAGACGAAGGCGATGATGGTGGCCTTTTTCGAGGGTCACAACGTCACCATCCGCGTCAGCGGCAACGAGATCACCGAATCGAACATGACGATCAGCGCGGACCGGAAGTCGGCCGAGATCGTCATCCCGTTCCTCGACCTCATCAACGGCACGGCCGAACTGCCGCCCGAGGTATTTGCGACGGTGAAGACCAACTAGGACCATGCCGGGCGAGATCGAGATCGCGATCCGCTGGTTGGATCACGGGCGCGGGCTCGAGCCGCCCAGGCGGCAATCGGCGGGCGCGGCAGGAGCGGACCTCCTTGCCGCGCTCGGCGTTTCGGACGAGCTGCGGCTCGCCCCCGGCAAGCGGGCCGCGGTCCCCTGCGGCTTCGCCATGGCGCTGCCCGACGGTTTCGAAGCTCAGGTGAGGCCGCGTTCGGGCCTCGCCGTCCGCCATGGGGTGACGGTCCTCAACGCTCCCGGTACCATCGACAGCGATTACCGTGGCGAGGTCGTGGTGATCCTCGTCAACCACGGGGACGAGCCGTTCATCATCCGGCGCGGCGACCGCATCGCGCAGCTCGTCGTCGCTCCGGTGACAACGGCGCACTTCCGCGAGAAGGAGAGGCTCGATGAAACGGAACGCGGCGAAGGCGGGTTTGGCTCTACTGGCCGCTAGCGGGCTCGTTCCGGGCTTGACCGGCTCCGCCATCGGCGGCGATCGGGCGCTGATCGGGTACCTCGGCTACTCCGGAGACGGGCGATACTTCGCCTTTGAAGAATTCGGCATCCAGGACGGCTCGGGCTTTCCCTATTCGACGATCTACATCGTCGACCTCGCCGCCGACGCGTGGGTCGAGGGTTCACCCTATCGCATCCTCCTCGAGGACGAGGAGGCCGACGTCGTCGAGGCGCGGGACACCGCGCTCGAGCAGGCGGAAGCAAAGCTCGAGAGCCTCGAGATCGACATCCCGGCCTTCGAGATCGCGCACCATGCCGATGGCGAGACCGGCGACGCGCATCGGCTCGAATTCGGCACGCCGCGGTACGGGCTCGAACCGCCCCAGGATCTGCACGTCCTCGAACTCGAAACCTTTCCCGCTCCCTCTCCCGAGGACTGCACCACCTTCATCGGCGAGGAGGCGCTCGGCTTCGCGCTGAGCCTCGACGGCGAAGAGGTTCACCGTGACACGGGCACCCTGCCGCGGTCGCGCGGCTGCCCGCTCGACTACCGCATCCATGCCGTCGTCACGCTGCCCGAGTGGAACGTCAACGGCAGCAGCGGCAGCCTCGCCGTCATCGCCAGCCATCCTTTCGGCTTCGAGGGAGCGGATCGACGGTTCCTCGTTGTACCGCTGGGCCAGTGATGGGGCTCCTCTCCGCGGAGGAGACGCGCCGCTATGCGCGACACCTCGTCCTCAAGGGAATCGGGGGTGAGGGCCAGCAGAAGCTCAAGGCAGCGCGCGTCCTCGTCGTCGGCGCGGGAGGCCTCGGAAGCCCGGTGATCGCGTATCTTGCGGCCGCCGGCGTCGGCAGGCTCGCGATCTGCGACGACGACAGGGTGAGCATCTCAAACCTGCAGCGGCAGATCGTGCACACGACCGCGCGCGACGGACTCCCCAAGACCGACAGCGCCGCCGCTTTCGTTGCCGCGCTCAACCCGCACGTGACGGTCGAAGCGCTTGATCTGCGGCTCGATCCCGGCAATGCCGATGCCCTCGTCGGCAGCTACGACGTCGTCGTCGACGGAAGCGACAGCTTCGAGACCCGCCGCATCGTCGCGAATGCGGCGGCGCGTGCGGAGAAGCCCTTCGTCATGGGGGCGGTCTCCATGTTCGACGGCCAGGTGACGACGTTTGTCCCGGGCGGGCCGGGGTTTGCCGACCTCTATCCCGATGCCCCCGACCCGGATGACCTGCCGGCCTGCGAAATCGTCGGCGTCATCGGCGCCGTGACCGGCGTCATCGGCACGCTGATGGCCATGGAGGCGATCAAGCTGATTACCGGGCTCGGAGAGCCGCTTTCGGGTCGGCTGTTGCTCTTCGACGGCCGCAGCACGGCTTTCACCTCGATGAGCTATGGAGAGGCCGCCCTCAGGCGTCCGGGTGCCTGAAGACCAGCGTCGCGTTGGTTCCGCCGAAACCGAACGAGTTGGAGAGGGCGATGCCGATGTCCACGTCGTCCCGCCGCTCCCGCAGGATCGGGACGTCCTCGAAGGCGGGATCGAGGTTTTCGATGTTGGCGCTCTTGCACAGGAAGCGGTGCCGCATCATGAGGATGCAATAGATCGATTCCTGCACGCCGGTCGCGCCCAGCGAATGACCGGTCAGCGACTTGGTCGCCGAGATGGGCGGTATTTTCTCTCCGAAGACGGCGCGGATCGCTTCCATCTCCCTGGCGTCGCCCACGGGCGTCGAGGTGGCATGGGGATTGATGTAGTCGACGGGCTCCCCGACCGTCCCGAGCGCGAGCCGCATGCAGCGCTCGGCCCCCTCGCCCGAGGGCGCGACCATGTCGTAGCCGTCCGACGTCGCGGCATATCCGACGATCTCGGCGTAGATCGTTGCTCCGCGGGCCTTTGCATGTTCGAG
>CAYRNE010000070.1:0-10276 GCA_964425245.1 uncultured Devosia sp. | reverse complement strand
GTAACCCTATCGCTCCGTGAATCCGCGGCGGATCAATCCGCGCAATTCGCCGCTAATTTAAACTCATCTTTACCTTAACGCCTTAGGCTCGGGTCCATTGAGTACCTGCGTACGAGTGGACTGATGAGTAACCGCGTATCTCATACGGCGCTGAAGGCAGCAGCGTTGGTCGGCCTTGTTGCCGGCGCTGCCGCACTCTCAGGTTGCACTGCGCTGGGCAGCAGGGCCCTGACGGACAAGACGGTGACGAGTTCCACCGCCAGTTCCGCCGCACCGGCCAGCACGTTGCAGCCCATGCCCAATGCCTTGATGCCGACGACGACGCGCGTTGCGGCAGGTCCTTTCATCCCACCCTCCGATATCGGCGGCGGTTCGATGATGCCGGCGCCGGTGTTCCAGAGTGGGCAGACACTGGGCTCAGTAACGTCTGCAGACCTACCCGTCGTCACCGCGTCAACGCCGCAAGGGAATTCGAACCAGATGTCCGCTCACACCTCCTCCGCCGCGGTGCAGGTTGCAGCCAAGCCCGCGACGATTGCCCCCGCCACCGCGACTCCGAACCTCGTCCCGGTCCCGTCCGATGCCTATGTCCACGTGATCGAAAGCGGGGAGTCGCTCTACACGATCGCGCGCCGCTACGACGTCACCGCTCAGGCGATCATCCAGGCCAACGGCTTTTCCTCTCCCGACAAGATCTACGTCGGGCAGAAGATCGTGATCCCGGGCCGTCCCGATCTACTCGCTGCAAAAGGCCCGGCCAAACCCATGACCGGCGAGGAGGCAACGGCGGCGCCGAGCGTCGAGGTCGCTTCGGTCGAGCCCAATGCCGCAACGCCGATTGCCGCGGATGCGCTCGGCGATCCCGACGCAGCGCCTGTTTCGACAGCCTCTGTCGCCAAGCCGCTGGTGCAGCCCGCCGTCGAGCCGGCCCACTCGGGCGCGGAGAAGTTCCGGTGGCCGGTCAGCGGTCGCGTCATCACCGATTTCGCCAATTCCAAGGCAACCGGCATCAACATCGAAGCGCCCGAGGGCGCCGCGATCCGTGCCGCCGAGAACGGCCAGGTCATCTACGTCGGCAACGGCGTCGAGGGCTACGGCAACCTGATCCTGATCCGCCACCCGAACGGCTACGTGTCGGCCTATGCGCATCTTCGCGACACCAGGGTTCAGAAGGGCGACGTCGTGAACCGCGGAGACCAGATCGGCTCGGCCGGCATGACAGGCTCCGTCTCACGCCCGCAGCTGCATTTCGAACTGCGCAAGGGGGCGACCCCGGTCGACCCGATCCCGCTGCTGGCCAGCTGAGAGGCGAGTCGTTCGTAGCGAACAGCGAGTAGGGCAGCAGGCGCCGCTACTCGCCATACGCTACTCGCTACTCGCCAATCCCTCAAATCGCCTTTCCCCGTTCGCCGGCGAGCTGCCGCACGAACTGGATGGCGACGCGGCCCGAGCGGGCACCGCGCGTCTGCGACCATTCGATAGCCCTGGCCGTCAGTTCATCATCGGCAATCTCGATGCCGTAGGCGTCGCAGTAGCCGCGGATCATCGCGAGGACGGTCGGCTGGTCGCAGTTGTGGAAGCCCAGCCAAAGGCCGAACCGGTCCGAAAGCGAAATCTTCTCATCCACGGCCTCGCCCGGCGTGATCGCGGTCGAGCGCTCGTTGTCGATCATGTCGCGCGGCATCAGGTGCCGCCGGTTCGACGTCGCGTAGAAAAGGACGTTCTCCGGCCGCCCCTCGAGGCCGCCCTCGAGAATGGACTTCAGCGACTTGTAGCTGGTCTCGTCGCGGTCGAAGCTCAGGTCGTCGCAGAAGACGATGAAGCGCGCCTCCTCGGCCGCGATGATCCGCATCAGGCGGGGCAGGGACTCGATGTCCTCACGCGCGATCTCGACGAGAATCAGGCGCTTGACGCCGGGCAGGCCGGATACGTGCCCGTGCAGGGCCTTGACCAGCGACGACTTGCCCATGCCGCGGGCGCCCCAGAGCAGGGCGTTGTTGGCCGCGAAGCCCTTGGCGAACTGCACGGTGTTGCCGAGGAGGATGTCGCGGACATTGTCGATACCCTTCAGCATGTCGAGCGGCAGGCGCGCCACGCGGGGCACCGGCACCAGCCATCCCTGTGCAGCGTCCCAGTGGTAGGCATCGGCATCGGAAAGCGGTGAGCCGGCGAATTCTGCGGGTGGCGCCGCGGCCTCCAGACTGCGTGCAATACGGTCCAGCGAGGCTGCAATCTGCTGCAGCGATTCCTCGCTCATTTCAGAGGCTTCTCCCGCCATGTTCGTGTTGTTTCTCCGGGTTGAATGGCTTTGCATTCGCCGGGGGGCAACTGTATAGTCCGCGCGATTTTTGCGCCGGCGGCCTGCCCAAGGGCCGGAACGCTCCCCATATGGAGCAATCGCCGGCATTTTGACAAGCCGATCAGCGATACAACAGCAAGGAGCCCAAATGTTCGTGACCCCAGCCTATGCACAGGCAGCCGGCGGTGCCGGAGCGATGGATATCTTCACCTCGCTGATGCCGATCCTCCTGCTGGTGGTCATCTTCTGGCTCCTGATCTTCCGTCCGCAGCAGAAGCGCATGAAGCAGCACCAGGCGATGCTGTCCGCCATCACGCGCGGCGACACCGTGGTGACCACCGGCGGCATCGTCGGCAAGGTGACGAAGGCCGTGGACGGCGAAGACCTCGAGGTCGAGATCGCCCAGGGCACGCGGGTCAAGGTCGTGCGCACCATGGTGTCGGACGTTCGTTCCAAATCGCAGCCGGTCAACGACAACAAGCCGGCCTGACCGCGCTCCGGCGTTAGCCCATTCGGGATCGTTTCCCCTGATGCTTAGATCCTCGCCCATCCGCACCGCCGTCATCGTCCTCGTGGCGGTGCTGGGTGTGCTGTTCATGCTTCCCAACTTCTTCTCCAAGGAAACGCTGGCCACGTGGCCGGACTTCCTGCCGCGTCAGCAGATGGTGCTCGGGCTCGACCTCCAGGGCGGGTCGCACCTGTTGCTGCAGGTCAACAGGGAAGGGATCATCACGGAGCGGCTGCGCGAACTCAGGCGCGATGCCCGCAACGTTCTCGCCAACCAGAACGGCATCGGCAACATCGTCTCGACGGAGGGCAACGCCATCGTCGTCGAACTGACCGACCCGAGCCAGCGCGAGCAGGCCATGCCGGCGCTGCAAACGCTGCAGAATACGGTGTCGGGAACGCTGATGGGCGTGGGCGGCGTCGAGGAACTGACCTTCGCGGAACGGCCGGACGGGCGGATCGAAGTCGCCTTGACCGATGCCGGCATCGATGAGCGCCTGTCATCCATCGTCGGCCAGTCGATCGAGGTCATCCGCAAGAGAATCGACGAGCTGGGAACGACCGAGCCGACGATCCAGCGTCAGGGCACGGATCGCGTGCTGGTTCAGGTCCCGGGCTTCGGCGACTCGTCGCGCCTCAAGGACATCATCTCGCGCACGGCGCGGCTGACGTTCCATCTCGTCCATCCGACCATGACCGCAGCTCAGGCGGAGGCTCAGGGTATTCCCTCGGGCTACATGATCCTGCCGTCGTCGGACGGTGGCGGCTCGGAGCTCATCCAGGAAGAGGTGGCGCTGGGCGGCGAAAGCCTCGTCGATGCGCAGCCCGGATTCGACCCGCAGACGCAACAGCCGGTCGTTACCTTCAAGTTCGATACCCGCGGCGCCATCACCTTCGGAGAGATCACGTCCAAGAACGTGAACCGCCGCTTCGCCATCGTGCTCGACAATCAGGTGATTACGGCGCCCAACATCCAGCAGCCGATCACCGGCGGCTCCGGACAAATCTATGGCAGCTTCACGCCGCAGAGCGCCAACGACCTCGCGGTGTTGCTGCGGGCCGGCGCGCTGCCCGCCTCGCTCGATGTCGTCGAGGAACGGTCGGTGACCGCGAGCCTCGGCGCCGACTCGATCCAGGGCGGCGTCATTGCCGGCGTCGTGAGCGCCATCACGACGCTCGCCTTCATGCTCGTCGCCTATGGGCTGTTCGGCGTGTTCGCCAACATTGCGCTCATCCTGAACGTCTCGCTGGTCGTCGGGCTGCTGTCGCTGCTCGGCGCGACGCTGACGCTGCCCGGCATCGCCGGCATCGTGCTCACCATGGGCATGGCGGTCGACGCGAACGTGCTCATCTACGAGCGCATTCGTGAGGAAAGAGCAGCGGGCAAATCGGTCGTTGCCTCCATCGAGGCCGGCTTCGAGCGCGCGATGTCGGCCATTCTCGACTCCAACATCACGACGCTGATTGCCGCGATCGTCCTCTTCTTCCTGGGCTCGGGGCCGGTGCAGGGCTTTGCCGTCACCCTCGCGCTCGGCATTCTGACGACGCTGTTCACCGCGTACTTCGTGACCAAGCTCGTGGTCGGGTTCTGGTACGCGCGGCGCCGGCCCAAGGACATCCGGGTTCAGCTCGTCAAGTTCATTCCCGACAACACCAAGATACCGTTCATGTCCTGGCGCCGGTACGCGATCGCGTTCTCGATTGCTGCGTCCGTCGCCTCCATGGCCTGGTTCGGCATCAATGGCATGAACCTCGGCATCGACTTCAAGGGCGGATCGGCCATCGAGGTGCAGTCGACCAGCGGCCCGGCCGATCCTGGCCTCGTGCGCGGCCTCGTCGGCGCGCTCGAGCTTGGCGACGTGCAGGTGCAGGGCTTCGGCGAGGAGTCGGACCTTCTGATCCGCATCGAGACGCAGGCCGGCGGCGACGTCGCACAGGCCGAGGCCGTGGAGAAGGTGCGCGAGGCGCTTGCGACCGAAGCCTATGAGGTGCGGCGCGTCGAAAGCGTCGGCCCCACCGTGTCCGGAGAGCTGGCGCTGGCGGGAACCATCGGCCTCACCGTCGCGCTCGTCGGCGTGCTCATCTACCTATGGTTCCGGTTCGAGTGGCAGTTCGCCGTGGGCGCCGTGCTCTCCACCTTCCACGACGTCATCCTGACGGTCGGGCTTTTCGCCTTCACCGGCATCGAGTTCAATCAATCGAGTATCGCGGCAATCCTCACGATCGTGGGCTATTCGCTCAACGACACCATCGTCGTCTACGACCGCGTGCGTGAATACGCGCGAAAATACAAGAAGATGCCGATACCGGAGCTGCTCGATCTCGCCATCAACTCGACCCTGAGCCGCACGGTGCTCACCGGCCCGACGTCGTTCATGGCGCTGGGCGCCCTGGTGCTGTTCGGCGGCGAGGTGATCCGCGGCTTCACGATCTCGATGCTGTTCGGCGTGATCGTCGGTACCTATTCGTCGATCTTCATCGCGGCGCCGATCCTCGTCTATCTGGGGCTCAAGACCCGGCAGGACGCAGGCGCCGGCGGTGCCAAGGAGCGGCGCGCCGACGGCGCCGTCGTCTGATCCTTGGTCGAGCCGGGCGAGGGGTTCTATCCCTATCAGGCCCCCATCGAGGCCTACGGCAACGGCGGTTTCCGCTTCGCCGGAATGTCGCACAAGGGCTCGCTCCTCTGCCTGCCCTCGGGCATGCATGCCTGGAACGTTGCAGAGGCCTCCTCGCTGACGCTCCACGCACTCCAGCGGGTGCTCGATGATGCCGACAGCATCGATGTGCTGCTCATCGGGCTCGGGCAGGAGATTGCTCCCATGGATCCCGCGATCCGCGCCGCCATGCGCGAGCGGCAGGTGATCGTCGAGGGCGTAGGAACGGGCGGCGCGGTCCGGACCTATAACGTCCTCCTTGCTGAACGGCGGGCGGTTGCCGCCGCACTCATCGCCGTCGAGAACGTGCGTTGATGGCGGCCGAAAGCTTCCGGTACGCCGCGGAATTTCTGAGGACGAACGATCGCGACCGCTACCTGTCGAGCCTGGTCATCGGGCCGGCGGAGCGTCCCTCCGTGCAGGCGCTCCATGCCTTCAGCGCCGATGTCGCGGCGGTCCGCGACCGCGCCCGCGAGCCGGCGGCAGGGGAGATCCGGCTCCAGTGGTGGAGCGATGCCCTGAGCGGTGAGGGGCATGGCAACGTTCGTGAGAATCCCCTTGCCGACGCCCTCATCGAGACGATCGGGCAGTACCGGCTATCCGCCGGCGCCCTGCAGCGCCTCATCGCGGCGCGGCGGTTCGACCTGTACGACGACCCGATGCCTGACGTCGAAACCTTCGAAGGCTATGCGGGCGAGACGGCGTCGGTGCTCTACCAGCTTGCGGCGATGATCCTGAACGAGGGCGCGGAACTTCCGGGCGGCGACGCCGCCGGTCATCTCGGCGTGGCGCACGCGCTGATCGGGCATCTGCGCGCCTTCGGTCTCAATGCCAGCCGCGGACGGCTTTTCCTGCCGCTTTCGGTCTTCATCTCGAACGGCGTCAGGGAGACCGAGATCTTCAGCGGCTCGGTGAGCGAAGGGTTGCTTGCCGCGCATGCCCAACTCACCGGCCTTGCCCGGGATCACCTGACGCGGGCCGCCGCGGCGATCACTGATCTGCCGCGCGATCTGCGCCCTGCCTTTGCCATGATTTCTCTGCTCTCATCGCAGCTTGAGGCAGTCGAGCGGGGTGGTGAGACTCCGTTCGCGCCGCCGCGTGACGTTCCGGACTGGCGGAAGATCGCCATGTTGACCTGGTGGCGTCTGCGATCGAGCTAGAGGGCAGGGGAATGGCAGCCGCAACGACGTGGTTCGAGGGCCTCGCGCCGGATGTGACGACGACCGTCAGGCGGTTTCCTTTCGCGATTGTCCTTGCCGCCCTGGCAACGGCCGCCGCATTGCCGCTCTTCAACGAGTTCTACGTGTTCTCGTTCGAGGACTGGTTCCGTCTCTTCCTTGGCTTCGCCTGCGGGGCGGTTTGTGCCGTGGCCGGGGTGTTCGTCGTCGAGAGCCGCCCGACCGACAGGAAGCTGGGCTTCATCTGCCTTTACGCCGTTCCGCTGGTTTTCTTCGCGCTGGCGCAGGTGCGCGATCTCGGCTGGGTAGCGCCGCCGCTCGGCCTGCCGGCCGTGTCGCTGCTCTGGCTTTCCGTGTCGCCGGTGACGATGATCGGGCGCGGCGAGACCCGGGAACGCCAGCAGAACCTCTTCTGGTGGATGAACCATCAGGCAATCGCGACGGCGGCCATCGCGGCTGCCGGCTTCCTCATCATCGCAGTAGGGATCGGCGCCATCGAGCGATCGCTGGTTTTTCTCTTCGGGATCGAGACCGGCGACATCTTCTACCGCTGGGTGCTTCCGGTCACCGGGCTGTTCCTGACGCCCGTCTATTGGCTTTCGACTCTCCCGAAGGCCAGCGATTTCAGCGAGGTGCAGCTGGAACGGCCGGATTTCATCGCCACGGCGGTCGGCTTCCTCGGCCAGTTCGTGCTGGTTCCGCTGCTCTTCATCTATGCCCTGATCCTTCTCGCCTACACCGGCATGATCGCGGTCACCCAGGAGCTGCCGCAGGGCACGATCGGCTGGATGGTGCTCGGCTTCGTCGTCATCGGCGCGGCCGCCTTGCTCGTCCTGCATCCGCCCTTCATGCGGACGCGCCGTCTCGTCCGGCTGTTCCGCGCGTCATGGTTCTGGCTCACGCTTGTGCCGCTGGCGCTCTTCTTCCTCGCGGTCTGGGTCCGCGTCGACGCCTACGGCCTCACGAGCGAACGGGTTCTGCTGATAGCGGGCGGCGTCTGGGCGGCGATCCTCGCGGCCGTCTTCCTCGCCGGGCGCGGCGACATCCGCCTCATCCCCGGGCTTGCCGGCGTCATCCTGGCGCTGCTCATCGTGGGCCCGTGGAACTATGTCGCCCTGCCGAACTATGATCAGGGCGCGCGTTTGAGCCGCCTGCTCGGCCTCAGTGAGCCGTCAGCCAGCGTCGCCGAGCCGCAATGGGACGAGGGTCAGGCGCAGAGCGCCGCAAGCGCAATCCACTACCTCTTCAGCAACGACCACGGGAAGGCCGTGCTCGAGGTGGTTCTGCTCGGTCGCGGCATCGTCTTCGACACCGAGGGCAAAAGCGGCTTCGATCTCATGGCCGAGCTCGGCTATCCGCAGACCGTCCAGCCGCAACCCGACATCAGCTCCGTGAGGCGCGATCCGGCCGTTGCGGTCGACGTTTCGGCGACGCCGTTCTATCTGCGACCGGTGGAGGCCTGGCGCGCGTCGATGACGGAGGAGGGCATGAGCTTCGCGGTGGAACAGGGGATATTCCGGGTCTTCACCGACGGGGTCCTTGCCCACGAGCAGGATCTGGCGGACTGGGCGATCGAGCAGCCGGCGGATTCTCTCACCGAGCCGTGGGTGGACTTCACGCTCGAGGGGCGACACTACCGTCTGGTCCTCACGAGCGCGTCGTGGCGGGATGACCCGCTGCTTCCCGACGATCCGCGCGAGGTCACCAATCTCACCGGGCTGCTGTTCGGCGACCGCCCCGACCCCGCGCTCAGCGCTCGTGCCACCTCGTCGCGCGAGCCCTTCTCCGCGACTCTATGCGTATTCGCTGCGTGTCTTCCCGTCGGCGGGCCGGTAGCGAGCGCAGTCACCGGCCCAGGTTCCGATATCGGTTAGCGCACGAGCGGTGATCGCGCGCTTCCTGGCCATCTGCTTTTCGATGCCGCGCCAGCGGCCCACGTGATCTTCCGGCTTCGCGACCGGGACCGGCGGGAAGAGGCCGAAATTGACGTTCATCGGCTGAAAGCTGCGCGGGCCCGGCTCACCCTCCGAGGCTATGTGGCCGCCGGTGATGTGCTCGACCAGCGCGCCCATCGCCGTCGTCGGAGGAGGGACGTCGAGGCATTCGCCGCGCGCCTGTGCCGCCGCCAGTCGGCCGGCCAGAAGCCCGATCGCCGCGCTTTCGACGTAGCCTTCGACGCCCGTGATCTGGCCGGCGAAGCGCAGGCGCGGGTCGGCCTTGAGGCGAAGCTGACGGTCCAGCACCCTGGGAGAGTTGAGGAACGTGTTGTGGTGCAGCCCGCCGAGACGGGCGAACTGCGCGTTCTCCAGCCCGGGGATCAACCGGAAGATCTCGGCCTGCCTGCGGTACTTGAGCTTGGTCTGAAAGCCGACCATGTTCCAGAGCGTCCCCAGCGCATTGTCCTGCCGAAGCTGAACGATCGCATAGGGCTTGACCGCCGGGTTGCGAGGATTGGTGAGCCCCACGGGCTTCAACGGGCCGTGCCGGAGCGTCTCCCGTCCACGTTCGGCCATGACCTCTATCGGCAGACAGCCATCGAAATAGGGCACGTTCTCCCACTCGTGGTAGACGTGCTTCTCGCCGTTGAGCAGCGCATCGACGAAGGTCTCGTACTGGTCGCGGTCCATCGGGCAGTTGAGATAGTCGGCGCCGGTGCCGCCCGGACCGGCCTTGTCGTAACGCGATTGCTTCCACGCGATGTCCATGTTGATGGACTCGCCGTGAACAATGGGAGCAATGGCGTCGAAGAAGGCCAGTTCCTGTTCGCCCGTCAGCTGCTGGATCGCTTCGGCGAGCGGGCGCGAGGTCAGCGGCCCCGTCGCGACGATGACGTTGGTCCAGTCCGCCGGCGGCAGGCCGGTGACCTCGCTTCGCTCGATCGTGATGTTCGGGTGGCCGGCGATTGCTGCGGTCACCGCATCGGAGAAGCTGGCGCGATCGACCGCGAGCGCGCCGCCCGCCGGCAGTTTGTGCGCGTCCGCGGCTTGCATGATCAGCGAGCGGCAGCGCCGCATTTCCTCATGCAACAGCCCCACGGCGTTGTGCTCGTGGTCGTCCGAGCGGAAGCTGTTCGAGCAGACGAGCTCCGCGAGGCCGTCGGTGAGGTGCGCTTCCGTCTGCTTTTCCGGCCGCATCTCGTGGAGGATCACGGTGGCGCCGGCATTGGCCGCCTGCCATGCCGCCTCCGAGCCCGCGAGCCCGCCGCCGATCACGTGGATGACGTTGTTCCCATTGCTTTCCATGGCCGGGCAGATACCAAGCACCCCGGACACAAGCAATCGGAGGAGACGGCAGTGACGATCACACTCTGGGGAAGGCTCACCTCGGCCAACGTGCAGAAGGTCGTCTTCGCGCTCGAGGAACTCGGCCTCGGTTACGAGCACGTGCCGCTCGGTGGCCGCTTCGGCGGCAACGAGACGCCGGAATACCTCGCCATGAACCCCAATGGTTTCGTTCCGACGCTGCGCGACGGCGACCTGACGATCTGGGAAAGCAACGCCATTGTGCGCTACCTCGCCGGGCAGTACGGCGCCGGCAGCCTGTTTCCGGCGGCGCCGCGCGAACGGGCGCTTGTCGACCAGTGGACGGACTGGACGGCGACGACGTTCCAGCCGGCGTGGATCGACGTGTTCTGGAGG
>CAYRNE010000069.1:0-10321 GCA_964425245.1 uncultured Devosia sp. | reverse complement strand
ATCGAGGACCGCGTCTGGGAGCTCGCCGAGAAGATCGGCTTCTGCATGTTCGTCACCTGGGACGGTGAGCGCCCCGAGGCGCGGCCGCTCTCGGCGCGCGTCCGCCGCGACGAGCACGCCATCCATTTTCTCGTCTCCGCCGATGGCCACAAGAACGCGCAGATCGAAGACCATCCGGTCGTCAATCTGAGCTTCGCCGATCCCGGCAAGATGAGCTTCGTCTCGATTTCCGGCCGCGCCGCGCTGAGCGACGACCGGGCGATGATCGAGGAGCTCTGGAGTGAGTTCGACAAGGCCTGGTGGGACGACGCCACCGATCCCGACATCCGGCTGCTGACCGTCGCGCCCGAGCGGGCGGAGCTCTGGGACGGCCCCAACAAGGTCGTCGCGCTCGCGACGATGCTCACCGCCGCCGTCACCGGCGCGACGCCGGACATGGGCGACAACGCCACGGTGCGGATGTAGCGAGGAGGCAGGGCGAGGGGGCCGCCCGGCCGCGCGTGCGGTGCGTGCAATTTCCCTCAAATTGCGCGGGAGACGAGGCCGCATTCCGGCGTTGACCCCAAACATGCGGGCCAACAAAGGAGAACAACAATGCGCGCTCAGCTGCCGCTTTCCGCCGCCCTCGCCCTGCTGGTCCTCGGCGCCGCCGCGCCGGCCTTCGCGGACGCCGCGATCGCCGACGGCTCCGTCTCCGCGCCGGTCGCCGCCGCTGCGGCGCCGATAACGGTCGTTTACGTCTATCCGACCTCTCCCTCGACCTTCGTGCCGGTCGTGGGGCTGCCGTCCTTCCTCGTCATGCCGGGCGCGCCGCTTCCCGAGGTCGCGACGCAGGTCACGACCACCGTCGCGCTGCCGGCGGCGCCGGTGGCGGTCGCCGGTCCGCTGCCCGCCGCCGTTTCGGGCGATCTCGACTGCTCGCTTTTCGCCGGCATCGTCATCGCCCCGGCGCCCGACCCCTACGGCCTCGACCGCGACGGCGACGGTATCGGCTGCGAACCCGAGGATCGTTGAGCGGCAGGTGCAGCGCGCTTTTCCGTTGCGGGCGATGCGGCCCGGGCATACCCTCCGCCGCGCGGGGGGCGCCCGGAGGATCTTCTCAAATGAAGTGGATCGTCGCCTTTTCCGTTTGCCTGATGATTGCCGTCTCGCCCGCCCTCGGCGCCGTCACCTCGATGGGCAAGGGGCCGAGCTTCGCTCAGCTCAAATCCGCCTGCGATGCTGCCGGCGGCGAATTCGTCGACCAGACCGAGCACGACCTCGGCTATAGCTGTCACGTGCCCAATTGCGACGGCAAGGGCGGCGAGTGCAAGATCGACTGCGGCACCAGCGGCTGTACGGCGACGACGCCGATCCGGCTTTCGGGCGCGCAGACGCTCGTCGGCATCCTGCAGAACGGCAGCAACGTCGTCCGCGCCAAACCCGCGGCCGGCCAGTCGCTCGGCGATCCGGCGATCGGGCTGCGTCCGCCGGAGGAGAAGGAAGCCCTGCCCAACGGCTGTTCGCTATGCTGAGCGCGGAGCCGGCCGGCAGATAAATCGGAGACGCCCGCTTGTGTTCGGCGCGGGAAGCGCCTACATGCCATCAGCATACGTTCTACGCATCTCGCGTTCTCTGATCGAGCCGGTGGACCGGCAAGCTTGGCTGACTCCTGATAGTTGCGAACGTTTCGGCCGCCGCGGCATGTTGCCCGGCGGAATTCCGCGCCCCCCCGGGCGCCAACTCACGAAAGAGTCTTCCAATGGTTGACGGTACCGTCAAATTCTTCAACACCACCAAAGGCTTCGGTTTCATCCAGCCGGACGACGGCAGCAAGGACGCATTCGTCCACATTTCCGCGGTCGAGCGGGCCGGCCTTACGACCCTCAACGAGGGCCAGAAGGTCAGCTACGATCTCGAGACCGGCCGCGACGGCCGCGCCTCGGCGGCGAATCTGCAGCTTCGCTGATCCGCGACAGCAGTCGCGCTTCGCATAATGGAAGGCTCCCTCGCGGGAGCCTTCTTCGTTTTGGGGGCGTTGTTCACGCCGGCCGCCATTGTTATGTTGCAGGCGGGAAGCCGACGTGGTCGGGCGTTCTGGCGGGCGACGCCCGCGGAGACGCAGCAATGGGCGAGATCGGCCACAACAAGGGCCCGCGGCTCGACGATTTCCTTCGTCCCTGGGGTCCGGACGGGATCGGCAACTACTTCGACTGGAAAACTGCGACCGAAGCCGCGTTCAGGAAGGTGCCCGGACCCATCGCCATCCGCCGGGCGAAGCTCGCCGAAAGGCTCGGCCTCACCTATTTCGAATATCAGCTCGAAATCCTCGAGCGGGGGCGGTACCTCCAGGAAGCCGACACCGAACGGATCCAGGAGATCAAGCGCAGGCGCGAGGTGCCGTGGTAGCGTAGCGGCAGCCGGCTATCGGCTCGCCTGCAATCGCCGGTCTCCGGGTGCCGGCAAGCTGCCTACCACACCCGGAACGAACTCAGGTTCCGCGCGAGGAAGCCGTGCATCACGGGCTGGTCCTCGATGATGCGCTCGCAATAGCTCGTGAATTCCCGGTCGCGGCAGACGGTCACCGAACCGCCTCCGGTCCGCACCGAGACGTAGAGATTGTCGCGGTCGTAGAGCAGCAGATCGCGCACCACCATGCCCGGCTCGGCGCAGAAGCTTTCGCCCGTGTAGTTCCGGCCCGAGTAGAAGCAGACCGTCCCGCCCGACGGATAATTGAGCCGCGGGCCCGTCAGCGGGCCGCGCGGGTGCTGGCCGAAGCTGATGTTGTCGCGCGACACCCAGCCATACTGGCCGTGCGCATGGATGCGGCACCAGCGATAGGTGCAGCGGTCGACATTGATGCGGGTCTCGCCGCCGAGCTCGCCGGTCACGTCGTAGGCATGTCCGGGGCCCTCGTAGAGTATCTGCCCCTTGATCAGCCAGGCCGGGGTGCCCGTCTCTATTGCGAGGGCGGGATGAGAGAGCATGGCAATCGCGAGGAGGCTCAGGAGGGCGCGGCAGAGCATAAGGGGACCCATCATCGGCAGAATGTCCCAGACTAGCCGCCGCCGCGACGCGGGTGAATAGCGGATGCGCCACAGCCGGTGCAAAACTCTCTGGGGGCCGTGAAGGGCGGCAGAAGCACAAGAACCCCCTCCCGCGGGGGAGGGGGTCGGGCGTGACCGGTGGGAGGGGCCGGTCGGGCCGAAACCTAGTCTTCGATGCAGAGCTTGCCGAAGCCGAAGCCGCCGCCGCCGAAGCCGCCACCGCCGAGGCAGACCTCGACGCTCGGATCGTCGTCGTCATCGTCGTCGTAGTCGTCATCATCATCGTCTTCGTCGTCGATCAGGGCGAGGTACTTGGCGCTGACGAAGCCTTCGTCGCCATTGACTTCGATCAGACACCAGCCGCCGTCACATTCGAGGATGTCGACGAACTTGCCCTTGGGCAGGGAATACATGACGTCGCCGTCGAGGCCCGGCTCGTCGCGGAAGTTCACCGCGCCCAGGGTCACGCCCGGCGCCGCGAAGGCGCTGCCGATCGTGGTAAGCATGGTGGCCGCGGCCAGGGTCGCGACGATCGTGGACTTGAAGCTCATGGTCGGTCTCCGAGTGCTGCAGGACGCAACCCCGCGTCCGTTGATGCGCGAAACTGCGCCGGCCCCGGTGAACCGGTACTGAACCCGCCATTTAGGAAAGATCACGGCGCGGGGCCGGTTGATCGAGCGGGCTGCCAAGCTGGATGGCGCCCCATCGTAATCCTGCCGCCCGCGGCGCGCCAGACCGGCTAGGCGCGGGCCGCGTCCGTGCCGACGATGCGCTTCCGGCCCTCCTCGTCGAGTGCGACATAGACGAAGCGGCCATGCGTCACCTGCACGCGGTCGGCAACCCGGTTGCGGCGCACCCAGGCTTCGACGGCGACGGTGATCGAGGTCGTGCCGATCCGCTCGATTTCGGTGTAAACGCAGAGCACGTCGCCGACCTTGACCGGCGCGATGAAGGTCATGGCCTCCACCGCGACCGTCACGACGCGGCCTCTGACCCGTTCCACAGCCGCGATGGCGCCCGCAATGTCCATCTGGCTCATCACCCAGCCGCCAAAGATATCCCCCGCCGGATTGGTGTCGGCTGGCATGGCGAGCGTTCGGATAGTCAGCGCCCCGTGCGGCTCGCTCAGTGGTGCAGCCTGGGTCATGCGGGTGGCCCCTTCACCGGCCAGCGGCCGGTTTCCTGTTCCCAATGCCTCCGGCAGAGCGAAACGTATACCGATTTCTCGATCGACACCTGATCGCCCTCGAGCAGTACGCGGCCCTCCTGGTCCTGACGCACGACCATCGTCGCCTTTGCGCCGCAATAGCAGATGGTGCGGATCTCGCGCAGCACGTCGGCGATTGCGAGCAGCTCGGCCGAGCCGGGGAAGAGCTTACCCTGGAAGTCGGTCCTGAGCCCGAAGCACATCACCGGGATGCGCAGGCGGTCGGCCACCCGCGCGAGCTGCCAGACCTGGTCCGGCGTGAGAAATTGCGCCTCGTCGACGAAGACGCAATCGACCTTCGAGGCCTCGCTCTCATCCTTGATCAGCGAAAAGAGGTCGTCGCCCTCCGCATAGGTCTCGGCTTCGGCCGAGATGCCGAGTCGCGAGGTGATGACGCCGATCCCGTCATCGGCGTAAAGGGCCGAGGTGAAAAGCAGCGTGCGCATGCCGCGCTCGATGTAGTTGTGCGAAGCCTGCAGCAGCAGTGTCGATTTGCCGGCGTTCATCGCGGCGTAGCAGAAATAGAGCTTGGCCATGGCGACGTTGTGCCCGTGCGCCCGGCCTCTGGCAAAACCGGATCGCTGCTGCTCCACAGCAAAAAGCCGCCGGCGAGGAAAGCCGCCGCGGCTCCCGGGCCGCGGGCTGCGCCGGCATGCGCTGCCAAAGCATCAGTCGTTTCCGGGTGCGGCAGCCCCGGCGGGTGCCCGGCGCGCCAATGACGGAACCAGCTCGACCATGAGGATGGCCCCGAAGATCGCCGCCGCGCCGAAATAGCCGACCGTGGTCAGCCGCTCGCCCAGCAGCAGTGCGCCGCCCAATGCCGCGAAGAGCGCCTCGGCGGACAGGATGACGGCGGCGTTGGCCGGCGGGACGTATTGCTGCCCGATGGCCTGCAGCGAATACGCGACGGCGGTCGAAAGCACGCCGGCATAGAGGATTTCCACCCAGCCATCGGCGAGGCCTGCCAGCGTTGGCGACTCGAAGCCGAGGGCGACAAGGGCGGAGAGTATTCCGGTCGCCGCGAAGCTCACGACCGAGACGACGACCGGCATGCCGGTCTCGCGGGCGAGCGTGCCGAGCAGAAACACCTGCACGCCCCAGAAAAGCGCGCTCACGATCATCAGGCCGTCGCCGAAGTTGAGCCGGTCGAGCGTTCCGCCGTTGAGATAGTAGATGCCGACCACCGCGATCGGTGCCGCGAGATAGACGATCGGATGCGGCCTCGCACGGATGGCGACGAAGGCGACGATCGGCGTGAACAACACGTAGAGTGAGGTCAAAAAGCCCGAGTTCGTGACCGTCGTATGGAGAATGCCGGTCTGCTGCAGGCCGTTGGCGACAAAGAGCGAAAGCGACAGGAGCGCAAGCAGCAGCAACTGGCGGGGGGTCAGGCGGGCGCCGGCGGCGGTCTGTCTGCGATACTCCCAGAACGCAAAGGGGACCGTCACCGCGGCGGCGAGCAGATAGCGGATGCCGGCGAAACTCAGCGGCCCCATCGTTTCCATCGCCGTCTTCTGCGCGACGAAGGCGAAGCCCCAGAACATCGTGCAGGCGATAAGACAGAGGACGGCGAGGGCACGGGGCATGGGTGGCGCTCAGAGCTCCACGTCGAGCGCCGTGATCAGCCGGGTGATGTCCTCGGGCGAGGTGTAGTGGGTGAAGGACAGGCGGAGCACCCCGATGCCGGGGTTGATCCCCAACGCCTCGATCAGCCGATAGGCGTAGAAGTGGCCGCCGCCGGCCATGATGCCGTGCCGGGATAGCCGCTCAGCCGCAGTGATCCCCTGTTCGGCGAGCGCAATCGAGATGGTCGGCGCCCGCCTTTCAGGTTCCGTCGGGCCGATGAGACGCAGCTTGTTGCGGCCCTTGAGGTAGTCGAGCAGCGGGCGCAGCAGCTCGGTCTCCTGTGCGCGCATCGCGTTGTGCGCCTTGCGGAAGGCGTTGGCGCCCTCGGCGGCCTCGCCCGCGATGAAGGCCACCGTTTCGAGGTAGTCGACGATCCCCGCCGAGGCGGCGATCTGCGCATGGTCCGGCCCGGCCGGCACGAGGCGCTTGCGCGGGAAGAGGTCGTTGAAGAAATGCCCCTGATTGGGCAGTTCGGCTGCGAGCGAGGGGCGGACGGCCATGACGCCCTGATGCGGCCCGTAAACCTTGTAGGCGGAGAAGAGGTAGATGTCCGTTCCGAGTTCGAGCAGGTCGGGCAGGCCGTGCGGCGCATAAGAGACGCCGTCGACGACGGTGACGGCGCCGAAAGAACGGACCTTGGCCGCAATCTCGTGCACCGGGTTGATCTCGCCGACAATATTGGAGACGTGCGGAAAGCAGACCGCCCGGACCTTCGAATCGAGCAGCTTGTCGAGATCGGCAGGATCGAGGTGGCCGGTGTCCTTGTCCACCTTCCACTCGCGGACTTCCATGCCGCGCTCGGCGAGCTTGCGCCAGGCGCCGGAATTGGCCTCGTGGTCCTGGTTGGTGACGACGATCGCCTCGCCCGGCTTCATCCAGCCGGCGAAGGCGTGCGCGAGCGTATAGGTGTTGCCGGAGGTCGAGGGGCCGAAGTGGATCCAGTCGACCGGCACGTTGAGCGCCTGCGCCATGCGCCGGTGGGCGAGGTCCATGGCCTGTCCCGCCTCGCGCGAGGCGGGATAGAAGCCATAGGGCTGCACCTTGGTCGCCCAGTAATAATGTTTCATGCGGTTGAGCACGGGGGCGCAGGTGTACGAGCCTCCGGCGTTCTCGAAGAAGGCCATGTCCTTGAGGCCCGGCTGGCGGAATGCCGGGAACTCCTCCCGGATGCGGGCGGTGTCGAGCGGCAGCGGCTGGGACATGGAAACTGACGGGGTCACGGGAATTGGATGGCGGATAACTACCCGCTCCCTCCGGAAGCGGCAACACCGCGCGACAGAACGCCGCCGCAAGCGACGGGCGCAACAGAATTCCGCCGGGCGGGGCCCGGCGGAATCGAGGAGTCGGCGTTGGTCAGTGCGGAAGTTGGGAGGGTTCGTCCGCTTCGCCGCCGCCGAGCTTGCGCTTGACGTCGGAATAGACCTCGCCGGCCTTTTCGGAGGCGTCCTCGTAGAGGTGGGCCGCCTGCCGCTTTCCCTTGTCGTACATATCGCCGGCGATGCGCGAGGCTTCGCGCTTAACGTCGTCGGCGTATTCGCCGACCAGTTCGTCTTCCTGCCTCGTGGAGGGCAGGGCGGCCCCGATCGCCGCACCGGCCGCGAACGCGAGGGCGCCCGCAACCAGCGGCTGGTTCTCGAAGGCGTGCATCGCCGTGCCGGCAAGACGTTCGGCCTGCCGGCGCAGGTCCTCGGCGGCATGGGCGGCCCCCTCGGAGGCGCCGCGCATGCTTTCAGATATGCCGGCCGCTGCGTCGTTCCAGGAGTGAGCGGCCCAGCCCAGCGCCTGGTCGAGAATGTTCCCGGCCTCGTCGCGGAACGATTCGACCCGCGCGCCGGCCTCGTCGATGAAGCCGGCTATCCGCTTGCCTGTCTCGTCGACGAAGTGGCCTGCGCGTTCCCCGGCAGCGTTGGCCCTCGCACGATATTTCCGGCCGCTGTCGTCGATAAACTCGCTGTACCAGTCGCCCAGTTCGTCCTGGGCGTGGGACACTCGCTGCAGCCCGGCTTCGCCCACTGTGGCGTACGAATCGTAGGTCGTGTCGTAGCCGTCGTATTTCCGCTGCGCCGACCCGTTCTGTTTCGAGCCGAAGATCAGCCAGGCGAGGCTGACGCCGAGCAGCGCGCTCGGCAGCGGATTGGCGCTCACCGTCTGCCCGAGGTTGCTGGCGAACTGCTTGCCGCCATCCTTGCTGTAACGCAGGATTTCGTCGACGAGCTGTCCCGGCGACAGCTTGTCCTTGATCTCATCGATCGTCGATTCGACGCGGTGGCGCTGGGCTTCCACCTCGCGCTCCAGCATGGCCGAATTGGTTCCGTTAGACATGGCTCTTCTCCGTCACCACCGCGGCGTCCTGCGCCAGCGAGTGCATTGTTCTGTCAAGGTTCAGTTTTTCCGCCTTCATCGAGGAGATCGCCGAGGAGATGAGCGCCCAGGCCGCGATGCCGAAGACAACCGCGACAATCAGCGCGGAAAGACTGTTGGCGAGCGTCGGGTCCATGCCCCAGGCGATGAAGACCGAGGCAAGCCCGGTCACGATCGCGGCCAGGAGAACGCCGATTGCTCCGATGCCGAGGGCGATTCCGATGGCGAGCTTCTGGGCCGAACTCAGAACCATCTCCACTTTCTCGCTGGCCTCGGCCTTGGCGAGTTGCACCTCCTTGCGGAAGAGCATCGTGATGTCGTTGGCGAGGCTGCCGAAGAGATCGGGCAGCGAGCGCGAGTGCTCTACATGGCTCATTGATAGGACCTCCCCATCGTGTCGCTCGTGATGTCCGAGACGCCGTTCGGGGTCGTGCTGCCGTAGCCGGACCGTGCCCCGGAATAGGTGGCCTGGCCGTCAGGGCGCGCAACGCCACTGCGGCGCCCTGCCGAAGCCCTCAGAAACCGGCTCGCGGCGAACCCGGCAATGGCGGCTGTCGCCATGAACGCGGCCGGCTGACGGCGACCGAAGTCCTCGGCCATGGCAATCAGGCCGTCGACATCCTGCTCGCGCAGGTTCTCCGTGATCCTGTCCATGCCTTCGGCGATCTTGTGGGCATAGCCCGCGGTCGTGGCGTTCTCCCGGTCGAGTTCGTCGGCCGCCTTGCGGATGGCCTGCGCGACGCCGCCGAGTTGCTGGGCGAACATTTCCTTCTGCTCGGTCGCAAAGCCCTTTGCGTGCTGGGCGAGTTCCCCGGCCTGGCGCTTTCCTTCCTCGGCCAGGGCGCCAAGCTCTGCTTCGGCCTCTGCCTTGATTTCGGCCATGCCTTCCTTGACCGTCTCGACGGCGGCGCCGGCATCTTCCCTGAGCTGCCGCTCTGTATCCGAAGGCAGAAGGCTGTCCTTCGCGCTCTCGTTTCGTTTGCTTGGATCGTTTTGCTGATTCATCTGCCGTTCCTCTCTTGCCCGTCGCGCCGGTCGATGTCCGCCGGTGGCGCGCGGGTTCTCGGAATGCAATTCGCAGCGCGGCTTGCGGTTCCGACAGAGCGTTGACGCAAACGGGAAGAAGCCCCGGTAGCGGGTACCGGAGCTTCCCGCGGCATCGCCCGTCGCGGACTGGCGGTGTGCGCGGCGAGAGCGCCTGCCGCCTTCGCCTCAGCCCTGGCCGGGCATGCCGGCGCCAGCGCCGAAACCGGGCATGCCGGCGCCAGCGCCGAAACCGGGCATGCCGCGGCGCATGTGATGCTTGCCCCGGCCATCCTCGCCGCGCTTCGGCTCCAGCGCCTGCTTCTGCACTTCGCTCAGGCTGTCGTAGAACGCCTCGAAGGCAGGCAGCACGGCGCTGGCCGCGGCGACACGCGCCTTTTCGACCTCGAGGCGGCTCGTGACGCGGTCGACGAGGTCGCCCTGGGCCGCGGCCGTTTCGGAAGGCCGCGCGGCGGCACAGGCAGCGGCGAAGTCCTGCTGCGCGGCTATCGCGGCATCCTCGAAGGCGTCGAACAGCGGCTGCTGCTCGCCGGTCGGGTCGGTGCGCTGGGCGATCGAGAGCAGCGCGTGCTCGAGACGATCGCCGCCGTCCTCGGCGCAGACGAGGGCCGGAAAGCCGCCCGGACCGCCGCGGCGATGCTCGATCATGCGCCGCTCGGTACGGTCTCCGTCGCCGCGCATTGCGAGCTCCGGGCTCCCCTGACCGGACCCTTGGTCCTGTGCGAGCGCGGGCGCGCCGGCGCCGGCTGCGATGGCCACCGCGACAAGCGCGGCCATGGTCGTCGAAGTCATGCTCTTCATCGTTGCGTCTCCTTGCTTGGACGTCGGTTCAGGCGACCGACGAAGAAGACGCTATGCGCCTCACGTTCTCGTGAGGCTGTCCGCGAGATGAAACTTCGGTAAGGCCGGTAAGGTGATCCCGTCCCGAAGCGGCAAACTTCCCGCCCGTTGTAACAGTCAGTTAAGGGCGCTTCGTTACCGTATTTTCAAAGGCCTCCAATATTCCCGCAGTGTCGGCATACTTGGCCCGCAGGAGGCGATAATGCGCTTCAAATCC
>CAYRNE010000068.1:0-10365 GCA_964425245.1 uncultured Devosia sp. | reverse complement strand
TCTCGGCCACCGCGACAACGCTCGGCGCCTTCATCCCGCTGCTGTTCTGGCCCGGCATCATCGGCAAGTTCATGAGCTACCTGCCGACGATCATCATCGTCGTGATGTGCGCTTCGCTCCTCTCCGCGCTGATCTTCATGCCGATCATCGGCGGCATCATCGCCCGCACGCATGTCGACGAGAAGGAGAAGGAAAAGGCCGACATCGTCATGTACCCGGACAAGTTCCACCCCAGCAAGGTGGGCGGACTGACCGGGGTCTATGTGCGCGTGATGTCTCGGCTGCTGCACCACCCGATCCTCACGCTGGGTGCGGGATTTGCGATCATTTTCGGCATCTTCATCGCCTACGCGATGAATCCGACAGGCTCAGAGGCCTTCCCCGCCATGGAGCCCGAGTTCGGGACGGCTGCGGTGATCGCGCGCGGCAACTACTCGCCCAACGAAGTCCGCGACCTCCTGGTCGAGGTCGAGGACGAGATCCTGCAGGTGCACGGCGTTCAGGACGTCATCATGACCTTCGGCGGCGGCGACGGCTTCATGACCGGCAATACGCCACCCGACACGATTGGCATGTTCCAGCTGCAGCTGCTGCCGTGGGAGGACCGCGTTCCTGCGGCGCAGATTTTCCAGGAGATCCGCGACCGCGTCGCCGATATCTCCGGGCTCGAAGTGCAGATCCGCGCCCAGGAAGAGGGCCCGCCTGCCGGCAAGGCCATCAACCTGCGCGTCGAGAGCACGATCTACGAGGATCTGGAGCCCGCGGTCGCCCGTATCCGGAACTACATCGAAAACGAGCTCGGCGACACCATCGACGTGGAGGATGGGCGGCCCTCCCCCGGCATCGACTGGCAGGTTACGGTCGACCGCGTCGCCGCGGCCAAGTACGGCATCGGCGTACGCGAACTTGCACCTTACATCCAGCTCGTGACATCCGGCGTGAAGCTCGGCAGCTATCGTCCCGACGACGCCACCGACGAGCTCGACATCAGGGTGCGGCTGCCGCGAGACGAACGGACCTTTGCCGCCCTCGATTCGCTGAGGATCGTCACGCAGCAGGGCCTCATTCCCGTCTCGAACTTCATCGAGCGGCAGGCAGTGCCCAAGGTCGCCAACATCGTCCGGCGCAACGACGTGTACTACATGCCGGTCGCGGCCAACCTCAATCCGACCAATGCGGCCGGAGAACCGGTCGTGGCGCAGGCAAAGATCGCCGAGCTCCAGTCCTGGCTGGAAACGCAGGACTTCCCTTCCTCGATTAATGTGGAATTCGGGGGTGCCGAAGAGCAGATCGGGGACGCCAACGCCTTCATCTTCCAGGCGTTCCTCGGCGCGATGTTCATCATCTTCCTGGTGCTGCTGCTCGAGTACAACAGCTTCTACCAGGTGTTCGTGACCCTCACGACCGTGTTCATGTCGCTCGCCGGCGTCCTGCTCGGCATGCTGATCACCGGCATGAGCTTCTCGGCCATCATGACCGGGCTCGGAATCGTGGCGCTTGCGGGCATTGTCGTGAAGAACGGCATCGTGCTCATCGACACCTACAACCACTACCGCCGCGACGATGGGGTGGAGCCGGTGAAGGCGATGCTGATCACGGCAAGCCAGCGCGTCCGCCCGGTGCTGCTCACCGCGACGGTGACGGCGCTCGGCGTCATTCCGATGGCGCTCAACATCGAGTTCGACTTCATCCGCCGTGAGATCGTCGTCGGCGGTATCGCCGGCGCCTGGTTCGTCCATCTCTCCGCCGCGCTGGTGTCGGGTCTCTTCTTCTCGACCGCGCTGACGCTGGTCATGGTGCCGGTGATGATCACCGCACCGAGCGTCATCGGGGCGAGCGCCAAGCGGCTGTTCGGCGCGATCGGCAGGTTCTTTTCGGGGCTGTTCGGCCGCCTCGGCCTGGGCCGCCGGCGGACGGCGGTCACCCCTGACGGGCAGACGGTCGAGATTCCCGACGATGCCGACAGCGCGCAGAGGTACATCACGCGGGAAGGCAGCGGCCTGGTCGAGCGCGAGGAGAACGGCGTGACCGTCGTCTCGCGGCAGGCCGCGGAATAGCCCGCACCTCGCTTGCCTGAATCGAAACAAGGCCCGCAGCGATGCGGGCCTTGTTGGTTATTCCTCGAGTGCCGCCACCAGGTCCTTCGGCTCGATCACTCGGATGCGCGGGCGATGACGCGGGAGCGGCGGCGGGAGAGGAAATCCGGCCGAACGGCAGCGAAAACGCGCCCTACTGCGCGGCCGGCACGTGCCTCACATAGCCCGCGGCAGCTTCCGCCTTGCGCCGCGCCAGCTCTTCGGCCTCGGTCGCCTCGCGCTGCCGGTTCCACATCTCGGCGTAGAGCCCTCCCTGCGTCAGAAGGTCGAGATGTGAACCGCGCTCGGCGATCTCTCCGGCCCGCAGCACGATAATCTCGTCAGCCTTGATCACCGTGGACAACCGGTGCGCGATGACGAGCGAGGTTCGGTCACGCGAAATTTCATCGAGCGCCGACTGGATGTCCTGCTCGGTCTTGGTATCCAGCGCGGAAGTCGCTTCGTCGAGGATCAGGATGGGAGGCGCCTTGAGGATTGTGCGGGCGATGGCGACGCGCTGCTTTTCGCCGCCCGACAGCTTCAGCCCGCGCTCGCCGACATGCGTGTCATACCCCCTGGGCAGGCTTTCGATGAAGCCGGCGATCTGCGCGGCCTCCGCCGCGCGGCGGATGTCCTCGTCGCTCGCGTCCGGCCGCCCATAGCGGATGTTGTAGGCGATGGTGTCGTTGAACAGCACCGTGTCCTGCGGGACCATGCCGATCGCCGAACGCAGCGATTCCTGCGTCACGCCGCGAATGTCCTGCCCGTCGATCGTGATGCGTCCCTCGATCACGTCGTAAAAACGGAACAGCAATCGCGAGAGCGTGGACTTGCCCGCGCCCGACGGTCCCACGACCGCCACGGTTTTCCCCGCCGCGATTTCGAAACTGACATTGCTGAGGATCGGCCGGTCGGGATCGTAGTGGAAGCTCACGTTCTCGAACCGGATGACCGGCCCCGCGATGCGCAGCGGGCGCGCGTCCGGCCGGTCGACGATCTCGGGCTCCTTGTCGAGCAGCTTGAACATCTCCTCGATGTCGGTAAGCCCCTGCCGGATCTCGCGATAGACGAAGCCGATGAAGTTGAGCGGCCGGTAGACCTGCATGAGGAACGTGTTGAGCAGCACGAAATCGCCGAGCGTGAGGTTGCCGCGCATGACGCCGATGACGGCCATGACGCCGATGAAGATCGTACCGGCATAGAAGATGGCTGCCTGGCCGAAGTTGAGGACGCCAAGCGAGGTCCAGATGCGGATCGCCGAGTGCTCGTAGCGTGCCATCGAGCGGTCGAAGCGCTCTGCCTCCATTTTCTCGTTGGCGAAGTACTTGACGGTCTCGAAGTTGAGGAGGCTGTCCACCGCCTTGGAATTGGCATCGGTGTCGCTCTCGTTCATGTCGCGGCGGACGGCGATGCGCCAGTTCGAAATCTTGATCGTGAACCAGAGGTAGAGCCACACCGTCGCAACCAGCACGGCGAAGTAGCTGATCCCGAACATCACGAGGAAGATCGTGCCGACGATCACGAATTCGACGAGGGTCGGCGCCGTGTTCAGCATGGTGAACCGCACGACGGTTTCGATGCCCTTGACGCCGCGCTCGATCACCCGGCTGAGGCCGCCTGTGCGGCGGGCCAGGTGGAAGCGCAGCGACAGCCGGTGCAGGTGCTCGAAGGTTTGGTAGGCGAGCCGGCGGACCGCATGCTGGCCGACGCTCGCAAAAAGCACGTCGCGCAGTTGCTGGAAGCCCGCATCGACGATGTTACCGACGCCGTAGGCGACGACGAGGACGATGGGCACGGCGAGGCCGAGGATCAGCGGCGCCGCATCCCCCGATGTATCGAGGCTGTCAATGATGCCCTTGTAGGCGAAGGGCACGAGCGTCACCGCGACTTTCGAGATCAGCAGCGCGCCGATCGCCAGCAGCACCCGCAGCTTCAGGTCGGGACGGCCCGCCGGCCACATGTAGGCCCAGAGGTTGGCGACGGTAGCAAGCAGGTTACCCTCGTCCGCGCTGACGGTGGGGCGCCCCGTCGCGGCGGCGCGGGCCATCAGGCCATCTCTTTCGCTGCAGTCGATGTGCGGTCGGCGGCGAGCCCGGCGAAGAGCCCGGCGGTCGCCGCGCCAAGCGCATCCAGCCGCTCGGCGCGGAGCGAATAGCAGTTGCGGGTGCCCTTCGCGTGACGCTCGACGAGCCCGGCATCGAGCAGCACCTTGATATGCTGGCTCACCGTCGACTGAGCCAGCGGTAGGCAATCGATCACGTCGGTGCAACAGCAGTCGTGCTGCTTCTCGGCGAGAATGCGCAGGATGCTGAGCCGTACGGGGTGGCCCAGCGCACGCATCACCGTCGCGAGATCTTCATCGCCAATGTTCGCAGCAGCATTCATCGCCAAATACCGATAAAAGAACACGGCCGCCGAAGCAAGCGGGCCATCACTCGTAAACGAGCGGAATATCCAGAACCTGGCCGGGATAGATGCGGCCCGGCCGAGGAATGCGATCGCGGTTGGCCCGGTAGATCGTCTGGTACTTGTGGCCAGCGCCATAGACCCGCCGCGAAATGTCCCACAGCGTGTCCCCGCGGCGGATGATCACCTTACCCGAGGCAAAGCGCATCGGCCCCATCTCGCCGAGCGGCATGGCGCGGATCGTCGGGATCGGCTCGGGCGTTTCCGGCGTAGTTTCCCCTTCCTCGACGGATGCCATGTGCGTCGCCGGTTCCGGAACGACAACGCGCTCGATGGGCGAGGGCCGTTTTACCGGCAGCGGTATTTCCGGAACCGGGCGCGTGCCTGCCCATGGAGCATCGTCCGCCAGCGCCACGCTCAGCTCACCCTGCGCGGGTTCGGCAGGCGTGGCGGCGCGTTCATCACTGAGCTCTTCGTCGGGGGCGCCTTCGGCGACGATCGATTGAGGAGAATCGACCGGTATCGCCGGAACGCTTTCCGCGATCGCCATTTGGACATCCCGGCGACCGGCCTGCATTGCGGCCTCTGCTGCCTCTGTGGCCAGCTCTGCGGCTTCGCGCGCCGCGATGGCCGCTGCAGCGTCGGCTCGGCCTGCCGCCGCAGCGGCATCCGCAAGTTCGACAGGGACGACCGGCCCCGGCACGGCGATGGCGGCTTCGGCGTCGCGGCGCCCCAGATCCGCGCCCATAACCCCGGGCTCCGACCCGGCAACCTGAGCGCTTGCTTCTGCGGGGGCACCGCTGCTCGCGAGAGCCTCCGCATCGACTTCACGGACACCGGCCGCCGCCGCAATCGCGGCAAGCGCGTCCCTCGCACCAAGCGTCGCCGCGGCGTGGTCCACCGTCAGCAGATCTTCATCAGGGGGCGCGTTCTGGATCACGGTAATCGCGACGTGCGCGGTTTCGCCGACGGCCCCCCCCGCGATCGCCGCCAACGCGTCGCCGCGACCGAGGCTCTCGGCTTGCCCGGCAGCAGGCGTTCCGTCCTCCAACGCGACAGCCGGGGCAGCATCGTCGGCGGCGGCCTGCTGCGGAAGCGCGGTGATTCCGCTCTCCGGCGGGCGGACTTCGGCGGGCGCCGGCGGAATTTCGGGTACGATGGCAGCCACCCGAGCGCCGTCATGCCCCTCCGGTCCCGTTGTCGCTTCCGGAGCGGCCGCGGTTTCGGCTTCGTCCGGCCCACTGATGATGAGGTTCACCTCGATCGAGGCCACGCCTGTTCCCTCAACCACCACTTCCGCGCGGATGCGCCGGTGCGGGGCATCCGTCACCCCTCGCGCTTCGACGAGCCAATGGCCGCCATCCACCGGGCTTTCGCCCGCAAGCTCGCCGTCGACGTACAACCGGATGCTCGTACCGTTCTCCGCCGTCCCAGCGAAATAGGTGATCTCGCCGTCGATCTCGGCCGCGTCGATGGTCGGTAGAGAAACCTCCGGCGGAACCGTGCCGGGGACCGAAGCGTCAGGCTCGGCTCCGGCCAGGTCCGGCCCGGGCCCCGTTTCCGGCACTGTGGTTGCGGGCGGAACCTCCGGCGTGACCGAGAAGGAATCGATGATGGCGACCTCGGTCGCATTCCGCGTTTGCGGCTCGGTGGGGAGCGTATCGGCTGCCCTTATCTGCTGCCGCACCGGTGTGGGGATTTCGGCGACGACCATGGCCGGGAAAGCCGGCGATTCCTCGACATCGGTGGCCGCTACGGCCTCTGCGGGCTCGCCGCCGGGCACGAAGATCGGGACCGGTGACGGCATTCTCAACGGAGGCGGGATCTCCGCGACGATACTCGTGGGGAACGCAGGCCGGAGGCGTCTCTCGGGGAGGTCGGCGATGGGGGCAACAAGCTGACTGGCAGCCGGCGCCGGAATTTCGGCGACCAGTTGGTCCGCGAACATCGGCAACCCCGCGGCCTCGGGCGCGCCCCGTTCTTCGGCCCCTCCGGTGTCGCTCGTTTCCTCTTCCACCGGGGGCGGCTGGTCCCCGCCGCCGATCGCCCCGGGCGCCACGATCCGCGCCTGCTCCACGCCGTTCGGATCGACGGTAACAAGAAAGGGATCCACCTGCGGCGCGGCGGCACCTGCCGGTCCCGCCGTGATGGCCGTCGTCCCGGCCGGCAGGGGGTTCTCCGACACGAGGGCCCAGTCCCCGCTCTCCTCCGCTTTCGTCGTGCCGAGCACCTCGCCGTTGGCGAAGATGGTAACTTCGGAGCTCGGGCCGGCCGTTCCGGCAATCACGAGCGATCCGTCCGGCTCGGCCCGAAGCAGCGTTATCTGCGGGCCCGTCGGCGCCTCACCGGCGTCGGTTGCAGGCTCAACCGATTCCGGGGCCGGCGCCTCGTCGGGCGCGGCGATGTCGCGTGGCGGCAGGAGGCCGACGCTCGCGAGCTTGTCGCGCAGGCAGGTCGCAATGCCGTCCGTGCTGCCCGAGCATTCCATGAGATGCGGGCCTGCCAGCACCACAAAGACTGCCACGACCGTAACGGTCGCCGCCGCGAAAGTCAGGATTACGTTGCGCCGCTCGACGCGCGTCGCCAGGGCAGCCTCCGCTCAGCGCTTGCGGCTCACCCCCGGTCAGGCAGTCACCAGAGCCGCTTCAGTCTTCATTAACTTATAGGTAATCGACTCATAGAGCGCCTCAAATGAGGCATCAATGATGTTTGGAGAGACGCCGATCGTGTACCAACGGTCCCCGCTCGCGTCCCGGCTCTCGACCAGTACACGGGTGACCGCGCCCGTGCCGCCGTCGAGGATGCGGACCTTGAAATCGACCAGCTCCAGGTCGTCGATGCGGCCCTGGTACTTGCCGAGGTCCTTTCGCAAGGCCGTATCCAGCGCATTCACGGGGCCGTTGCCCTCGGCGACGGACATCAGCACCTCGCCGCCGACGTTGATTTTCACGACCGCCTCGGTGACCGTGATCTGTTCGCCGAGCGCATTGTGGCGGCGCTCCACGCTGGCGCGATAACTCTCCACCTCGAAGAAGGATGGCAGGGTGCCCAGGATCCGGCGAGCCAGGATCGCGAAACTCGCGTCGGCGCCATCATAGGAATAGCCGCGGGCCTCGCGCTCCTTCACCTCGCGCAGCAGGCGCTCGAGGCGAGGATCGCTCTTGGTCACCTCGATGTTGTGGCGCTTGAGGGCGGTGAGAAGATTCGATTTCCCCGCCTGCTGGCTGACCATGATCGACCGCTCGTTGCCGACGCTCTCGGGCGGCACGTGCTCGTAGCTCGAAACGTCCTTGGCCAGCGCGGAAGCATGAATACCCGCCTTCGTGGCGAATGCGGAAGCGCCGACATAGGGCGCCTGCCGTTCCGGCGCGCGATTGAGAAGGTCGTCGAAGGCGCGGCTCACCCGGGTGAGCACTCTGAGACGATCGGCACTGATGCCGGTTTCGAAGCGCTCGGCGAAGGCCGGCTTCAGCACGAGGGTCGGGATCAGCGTCACCAGATTGGCGTTGCCGCATCGTTCGCCGACACCGTTAAGCGTCCCCTGGATCTGCCGGACACCGGCATCGACCGCGGCAAGCGTATTGGCCACCGCCTGCCCGGTGTCGTCGTGGGCATGGATGCCGAGGCGGTCTCCCGGAGCGATGGCGAGCACGTCGCGAACAGCGGCCGTGATCTCGGACGGCATGGCGCCGCCGTTGGTGTCGCAGAGCACCACCCAGCGGGCGCCGGCATCGATTGCCGTCTTCACGAATGCCAGCGCATAGTCGCGGTTCGACCGGAAGCCATCGAAAAAGTGCTCGCAGTCGACCAGCGTCTCCTTGCCGGAGGCGACGGAAGCTTCGACCGTGTCGCGGAGCAGGCCCAGGTTCTCCTCGGGCGTGATGTCGAGGGCGACCCTCACCTGTCGGTCCCAGGCCTTGCACACGAAGCAGGCCGCGTCGGCTCGCGAGTTGATGATCGCCTGCAGACCCGGATCGTTCGCGGCCGAGCGCCCTGCGCGTTTGCTCATCCCGAAGGCGGTGAAGATGGCGCGATGCGTCCGCTTTTCAGCGAAGAACTGGTCGTCGATAACGTTTGCGCCGGGATATCCGCCCTCGATGTAATCCACGCCCAACTCTTCGAGCAGCCTCGTCACGGCGATCTTGTCCTCGAGCGAGAATTCGATGCCGGCAGTCTGGGCTCCGTCGCGCAGCGTGGTGTCGAAGACGAAGAGGCGTTCCTTGCTCATGACGCAGTACTTTCTGGCGGCCAGACGTCGGTATCATGGTCCGGATGCTGGCGGCTGGTTGCCCTGATGTTGGCCGCGAATCCGGGGTCGTCGGTTTCGGTCGTCGTTTCCGCGCCCTCGAGCGCCGGAAGCGAGGCGAAGTACGGGAGCCTGGCTTCGTTGCCGAACTGATGGCGCGGCGTGACCAGCTCGGGATGATCCAGCGAACCGATGGTGATCGCGATCCGAGGATTATTCACATTGCGGTAGAAGAGCGGGGTACCGCACCTGCTGCAAAAGCCGCGCTCGACATGCTCGGAACTCATGAACACCGCAGGTTCGCCCCGCGTCCAGCGGAAGCTTTCGACCGGGATGCCGACCAGCGGCGCGAAGAAGTTCCCCATCGCTTTCTGGCACATGCGGCAATGACAGATATGGGCGTTGTCGTGGCGTTCAGTGGCGTGGTAGCGCACCGCGCCGCATTGGCAGCCGCCGCTGAGCTCGACGGGGATGCGGTCGAGATGGCTCATGGCTCGTTCTCCGGCTTGTGACAGACCGCTTCGATGTTGTTGCCGTCGGGGTCGAGGACGAAGGCGCCGAAGTAGTCGGGGTGATAATGCGCGCGAATGCCCGGCGGGCCATTGTCGCGGCCGCCCATGGAGAGGGCGACGGTATGGAAGGCCTGCACCTCCGAGCGGCTAGCTGCGGTGAACGCCACGTGCGTCTCCCCGCGTAGCGGCCGGCCGCTCGAGATCCAGAAATCCGGCTTGCTGGAGCCGAAGCCGACGTGACGATTGCCCCCGACGGTGAAGTCGGCGAGCACGCTGATGCCCAGCGCTTTCAGCGCCTCGCGGTAGAAGGCGGTTGAGCGATCAATGTCGCTCACCCTTATGCCGACATGGTCGAGGATGGCGCTCACCGCTTCACCTCCCAGGTCGTCACCCGATTGCCCGCTTCGTCCTTGCCGTCCATGAGCTGGATGCCCTTCGAGAGCAGGTCGGCCCGGATGCGGTCGGCGGTCGCGAAGTCTCTCGCGGCGAGCGCTGCGAGACGTGCCGCAATGGCGGCGTCGATCTCGGCGTTCGCCACTTCGGACCGCAGCAGCGAGTTGGTGGCGAAGCCCAGAAAGCGAAGGGTCGCCGCGAGGCAATCGGCCGCTGACGCGGTGCCACGATTGGCCTTCCGCGCGACCACGTCCATAGCAACGGACGCGCGGTGGAAATTGAGGTCGTCCGCAAGTTCGGCAATCACCGAAGGCTCCGGCGCTACTTCTGCACCGGTCGCCGGCTGAGCCGCCCGCTGCCAATCGCGGAGCTTTTCCTCCGCTTCCTCCAGCCGGCGAACGGAAAAGTCGATCGGCTCCCGGTAATGCGTCATGAGCATGGCGAGCCGCAGCACGTCGCCGGGCCACCTGCGGCCGCCGAAGCTTTCGGTTTCCAGCAGTTCGTGGATGGTGACGAAGTTGCCTTCCGACTTCGCCATCTTCTTCCCCTCGACCTGGAGAAACCCGTTGTGCATCCACACGCGCGCCATCGCAGGCGTGCCATGGGCGCAGCGCGACTGGGCGATCTCGTTCTCGTGGTGCGGGAAGATGAGGTCGAGCCCGCCGCCGTGGATGTCGATCGTCTCGCCCAAATGTGTCGCGATCATCGCCGAGCATTCGAGGTGCCAGCCGGG
>CAYRNE010000067.1:0-10393 GCA_964425245.1 uncultured Devosia sp. | reverse complement strand
GCGTACAACACTGCACAATGGTGGACGCCAAACGAGGATGGAGACGGCCTGAGCCGCCACCACCGCCACCAGCCAGGCGCCGTTGATGCCCTCCGCCAGCGACGGTTTGTGTTGCTTGACCGTCAGCAAAAAGAAGACCGTGTAAGTGACCAGCGCCCACAGCACGATTCCGAACACCCACAACGCCGTCGCGACGACGGGGCCCTCGATCACTACGACGAACTGGTTGCCGAGCACGCAGGCGCCGGCGATGGTGGTGAAGAATCCGACCGACCGATTGTGATCGAACAGGTCCGCGAGGAAGCGATCGCGAAACCGAACAATTCGATACAGCGTGAGGCACCATAGGACCGCAAACATGCCGACGTTGAGCCAGAGAAACTCGTAGATCTGGCCCATCCAGGCTGCGTCACGGCGGGCGAGGTAGTCGTTGACGGTGACGACGTGGACGCCGTTGCCGCTGAGCGCGTTGAGATAGACGGCGAGAGTGGCAACCAGCGTCTTGCCTTCGCCGGTCTTCATCTCGGCGATGGCGCGCTCGTTGAGCACCATGCCGCCGATCAGCTGCACATCGAAATGCCTGAGACCGAGGGTCCGCTTGCTGGCTTCCCGAACGGTCGCGAAGGCGGGAACGAGCAGGTCTTCCAGCTTCTTGCCGGCCTCGACCTCGGCCTTGAACTGGGCCGTCCGCGCCCTGAGCTCGCCGTCGCTCACTTTTTCGAGCTCGGGCTCCAGAGCATTGATGGCATCGACCTTGGGCTGGTAGCGCTTGATCTGGCGGTCGTTGGCTGAGCCGAAGATCGCCTTTGCGAGCGCTTGAAGCATTGCGATGTCCTTATGAACGGTGCCGGGCGGCGGATTCACCGGGCGCCGGCAAGGCGGCGGGATCCTGCCCGCCCACTCCTTTTTGAAGTGGTGCGACATGTAAGAGCGGGGCTTTTGCTTGTCAACGGAGGCAAAATGGGCCAAAGAGCGCCCGCGCGCCACCGAGGGCACCCGGCGTGAGATCATGGGAGTTGTTCATGTCTGACCCGATCCGCCCGGTGCCGGCCCCGCTGCTCGGCCGCCTTCTCGGAATCATCTTCGCCGCGGCCCTTTTGGCTTTTCCTGCCACGGCCCAGGACCAGAACCAGGGGACGTCGGAAACCCCGGCCGGAGAGGCGTCGGCGCCCGCCGTGTCACCCGATACCGTCGTCGCCACGGTCGGCGGGGAGACGATCACCGAAGCCGACATCGCTTTCGCTGCCGAGGATCTGCAGCAGGAGCTGGCGCAGATGCCGCCGGCAGACCGGAAGGCCTTCCTCGTCACCGTGCTGATTGACATGAAAGTGATGGCCGGGGCCGCGCGCGAAGCGCAGATGGATCAATCGGAAATCTTCAAGCGGCGCCTGCGCTACCTCGAGGAGCGGGCGCTGCGTCGCGCCTTCTTTGCCGACCGGATCGCCGCCAAGGTGACCGAGGAGGCTGTGCAGGCCGCCTACGATACGCTGGTTGCCGAGTTCGTGCCCGAGGATGAGGTGCGGGCCAGCCATATCCTCGTGCAGACCGAGGAGGATGCGAAGGCCATCAAGGCCGAGCTCGATGCGGGCAGGCCCTTCGACGTTCTCGCCAAGGAGAAGTCGATCGATCCCTCCGCGGCGCAGAATGCCGGCGACCTCGGGTTCTTCAGCCGCGGCATGATGGTGCAGCCCTTCGAGGAAGCGGCGTTCGCGCTGACCGAGCCTGGCCAGATTTCCGAGCCCGTGCAGAGCCAGTTCGGATGGCACGTCATCCGGCTCGAGGAGAAGCGGAAGAGCCAGCCGCCGGCCATCGATGCATTGCGGCCGCAGCTTCAGCAGCAGATCCTGTTCGAGGCCTTCGAGGACTCGGTCGGCGTGCTCAAGGAGGGGATCGCGATCGAGATCATCGACCCCGAGGTGGCCGCGGGCGTCGAGCGCCAGTCGCAGCAGCAGCCCTGATCGCCCCAGGCTTGCGCGGCGAAACCGCATGAGGCAAACGGAGCGGGCGTCCCCCGCCCGAGGTTCCCATGCCGCATCCGGTCTCCCCGCTCGCGCCGAAGTCCTATCCCACGTTGCCGGCCGTCGAGGGCGTGCGCTTTGCGACCGCCGAGGCGGGCATCAAGTACCGGAACCGCACCGACGTGCTGCTGGTCGAACTTGCGGCGGGCACTGCCGTTGCGGGTGTGCTCACCCGGTCCAGATGCCCATCCGCCGCCGTCGACTGGTGCCGTGATCGTCTCGGCGGCGGCCGCGCCCGCGCGCTGCTGGTCAATTCCGGCAATGCCAATGCCTTTACCGGACAGAAGGGGAGGACCTCGGTTGCGGCCAGCGCCGCCTACGTCGCCGAAGCCCTGGGCTGCTCGACGGACGAGGTCTTCCTCGCCTCGACCGGCGTCATCGGCGAACCGCTCGATCCGCTGAAATTCGCGGGCGTGACGCACGACATGACGGCCCGGCTGGCGAACGGGCCGTGGCTCGACGCCGCCAGGGCGATCATGACCACCGACACCTTTCCCAAGCTCGCAGGAACGACGGTCGAGATCGACGGCGCGACCGTCAACGTCGTCGGCATCGCCAAGGGTTCGGGGATGATCGCGCCGGACATGGCGACGATGCTGAGCTTCGTGTTCACCGATGCGCCGGTGGCGGCGCCGGTCCTCAAGGGGCTGCTCAAGCCGCTGGTCGACAGGAGCTTCAATGCTGTCACCGTCGACAGCGACACCTCGACCTCGGATACCTGCCTCGTCTTTGCGACGGGCGCGGCCGGTGGCGCGCCGATCGCCGATGCATCCGATCCGCGTGCGGCGCGCCTTGCGCAGGCGCTCGGCGGCGTGCTGTTCGATCTCGCCATGCAGCTGGTGCGCGACGGCGAGGGGGCACAGAAATTCGTGACCGTGCGCGTCGAACGGGCCGAGAGCGACGCCAGCGCCGGCCGGATCGCCCGCTCGATCGCCAACTCACCCCTGGTCAAGACCGCGATCGCGGGCGAGGACGCCAACTGGGGCCGCGTCGTCATGGCTGTCGGAAAGGCGGGGGAGCCTGCCGACCGCGACCGGCTCAGCATCTGGTTCGGCGAGCATCGGGTCGCGCATCAAGGGGAACGGGACCCGGCGTACGACGAGGCCGGAACGAGCGCCTACATGAAGAACCAGGAGCTCGAGTTGCGCGTCGACCTCGGCATCGGGTCCGGCTCGGCCACCGTCTATACCTGCGACCTGACGCACGGCTACATCGACATCAACGGCAGCTACCGGAGCTGATCGTGGCCATGCCAGACCCGTTGACGATCGAGACAGCCGGCCTCAAGGCGTGGCCGGGAGTCGAGGTCGAGTGGAACGGGCAATGGGTCCTGCGCGCGTCCAACGGCTTCACCCGGCGCGCCAATTCCGTGCAGTGCTTCGATCCGGCGGACGACAGCGACATCGAAGCGCGCGTCGAATACGCCCGCCGCTGGTTCGAGGCGCGGGGCCTCACTCCGGTCTTCCGCGTGAACCTTCTGACCGGCCCGGCGCTCCTCGGACATCTCGATGCGGGGGGCTGGGCGAGCGAAGGCCATAGCGTTCTCATGGCCATGCCGCTCGCGCCCGCCGAGCCCGATCCCCGCGCCGAAATCCTCGCCGTCGACGATCCTCGCTTTCTCGCCGCACAGCAGCAGCTCAAGCAATACGACGAGCCGAGCATGGAGCACCTCAAGGCGATCCTCGCGGCGATGGAGGTGCCGGCCTGCGGCGTCGTTCTCCTCGATGCATCGAAAGGAGCGGTGTCCTCGGCGCTGATGGCGGTCGCTGACGGCATCGTCATCACGGGCAATGTTGTCACCCATCCGGCCGAGCGGCGGCAGGGCCACGCCGCGGCCATGATGCGTACGGGGCTCGCCTGGGCACGGGAACAGGGCGCGACCGTCGCGGCGCTCAACGTCGAGGCGTCGAATCAGCCGGCACTCGCGCTCTACCGGGGTCTCGGCTATGCGCCGCAATACAGCTACGTCTATCGCCATCCGGGGCGCAATTGAGCGGCCCGCCGCTTCTCGTCGTTGCCGCCTGCGCGCTGGTCGATCCCGACCGGCGCGTGCTGATCGCGCAGCGGCCCGAAGGGAAGCAGTTCGCCGGCCTCTGGGAATTTCCGGGCGGCAAGCTCGAAAAGGGCGAGACGCCCGAGGCGGCGCTAATTCGCGAACTCGAGGAAGAGCTGGGAATTTCGACCCGCTCGGCCTGCCTCGCACCGTTAACTTTTGTCAGTCACACTTATGAAAGCTTTCATCTTCTGATGCCACTTTACGTGTGCCGGAGGTGGGAGGGCATCCCGCTGGCACGCGAGCATGCGGCACTCAAGTGGGTGCGGCCGCAGAAGCTGCGGGACTATCCGATGCCGCCGGCCGACGAGCCGCTGATTGCGCCGTTATGCGATCTCTTGTGAAGGGGGTGGCGAGATGCAGGGGACGGTTGCCGCGTTCCTGCGCGACGAAAGCGGCGCTACCGCGATCGAGTACGGCCTGATCGTCACCATGATCGCCGTTGGGGCCCTGCTCGCCTTCACGACGCTCGGCAACGGATTGCAGACGCTCTTCAACAATGTCGATGAGCGCGTCGGCAACGTCGTCGAAAACGCCAACTCCAACTTCTAGCCGCCGCGACCGAGGACCCTGGTCAGGCTGATTTCGGCGCTTCCCGGCTTCAGCGGCTTCTGCTGACTCTCGTGCGGCGCCCAGCCGCTCAACCAGACGATCTCCAGCGTTGCGCGTACCCGTCCGTCCGGATCGGCGAAATCGCGCTCGTAGGCGGCAACGGCGGCAGCCAGCGTTTCCCGGCTCATCATCCGTCCCGGCCTCTCGGCCAGGGGATTGGAGGCGCCGAGAGCCTTGACCTCGCGCATCAGGGCCAGGGCGCTCCGGTAGCGCACGATGTGCGTCTCGATGTCTGTGACGGGGAGCGCAAAGCCGGCGCGCTGCATCAGCGGCCCGGCGTCGGCCAGCGGAATGAAGGGAGCGACGCGCGCCTGGGCGCCGTCGCTCCTCTCGGCTTCGGCCGCGAGGAATGAATGGCGCAGTTCGGTGAGGGTCGCGCCACCCAGCGTCGCGGCCATGAAGAGGCCGTCCGGCGCGAGACGCGCGCGAATGCGCGCGAGAAAGCCCGGAACGTCGTTCACCACCTGCAGGTCGAGCACCGAGACGATGAGGCCGTAGTCGGCGCGAGGCAGTTCGAGTTTCTCCGGGTCGAGCACGTCATCCCCGACCAGGGTGCCGCGCCGTTCCCAAACGAACGGACCTTCGCCGCTCACGCCCTGCGCCGGCAGCGCGGACGGGTCGGGCGAGAGGATCAGCGCACGGTGGAATCGGCGCTTGATCGTTTCGAGCCGCGCGGCGAGGTCGTCGAGGACGAGGCGGGTCACGAAGTCATCGCGGTTCGCGGGCCGGCGCTCGAGGTGCCGGGCGATCAGCGCGCGGTCGAATATCGTCGGGACAGCCAATGGTCGTGGACCGGCATTCGTGGCAATCTGGGCGGCTTATGGAGAGCGAGGGGCAGATTGTCAAAACGCCGGTCCTGCCGCGGCTCGGGCTGCTGGCCCGCCGCGCGGTCGCCGCTGCGCTCGATCTGTTCTATCCGCCGCTCTGCCTTCATTGCGAGGCGCCGATCTCCGAGGCCGATGCACTCTGCCCCCGTTGTTTCGCGCTCCTGAGGCCGATCAGCGCGCCCCGTTGCCCGGTGCTGGGCGTGCCGTTCGAAGTCTCGCCGGGCCCCGGCGCGCTCTCGGCCGAGGCTATCGCGGATCCGCCGCCCTTCGGGCGCGCTCGGTCCGCCGTTCTCTACAACGACGTCGCGCGGCGGCTCGTTTCGCGCCTCAAATACGGCGATCGTCCCGAACTCGCCCGCTTCTGCGCGCGGCTGATGCGCAGCGCCGGCCGCGAGCTCTTCGAGGGCGATCCCGTCCTCGTTCCCGTGCCGCTGCACCGGGTGCGGCAGTTCGAGCGCCGCTACAATCAATCGGCCGAACTGGCGCGCGCCCTCGGACGGCTCACCGGGCTCCGGGTCGAGCCGACCCTCGTCAAAAGGTCGCGGCGGACCCGCCAGCAGGTCGGGCTCAGCGCCGAGGCGCGGCGGCGCAATGTCGCGGGGGCTTTCGCGGTGGCCGCAGAGGCGGCCGCGAGACTGGGCGGGCGGCGCGTGATCGTGGTCGATGACGTCATCACCACCGGCTCGACCGTGGGGGCCGTGACCAAGGCGCTGCAGCGAGCGGGCATCGGAAACGTGGACGTGATCTCCTTTGCGAGGGTCGTCACGGGCTCAGACTTGCCGTGAAGCCTGCCGCTCCCGATATCATGGCCATGCGCAAGGTCGAGTTGTACACCACCCCCTGGTGCCCCTACTGCGATGCGGCGAGGTCGCTGCTTTCCCGCAAGGGCGTGGCGTACGACGAGGTGGACGCGATGGATCCGGCCATCCGCGCCGACATGATCCAACGCTCGCATGGCCACCGCACCGTGCCGCAGATCTTCGTCGACGGCCGCCACGTCGGCGGCTACGACGAGATAGCGGCGCTGGAGCGCGCCGGCAAGCTCGATCGACTCCTCGGCGGAGGCGAGTGATGGCGAGCGACGTGCAGGCGCGGGACGCAACCGCAGGGACAGTGCAAAGGTGTGCGACCGGGCGGTCAGTGCTTGCCAGCGCTCGCGGCTTTTCGATAGCCTCAATTCGATCCGGCACAGCGTGAGATTGAGAAAGGAAGGACGACCGGCGTGATCAGCTACACGCTCATCTGTGACAACGATCACAGGTTCGATGCCTGGTTCAAGAATGCCGATGCCTTCGACGAGCAGCGGGCGCCCGGCATCGTCAGCTGTCCGGCCTGCGCGAGCACCGTAGTGCGCAAGGCGCCGATGGCACCCGCCGTAAGCCGTACCGACACCGAGCGGGTGCCCCTTACCGCCGGCAGTCCCGGACATGCCAGGCTGCGCGAGGCAATCATTGCGCTTCGCCGGAAGGTCATCAGCGAAGCCGACTATGTCGGCGACCGGTTCGCGGAGGAGGCGCGCAGGATCCACTTCGAGGAAGCCGACCCGCGCGCCATCTACGGCGAAGCGACGCGCGACGAGGTCGCCGGGCTGATCGAGGACGGGGTCGACTTCCTGCCGCTCCCCCGCATGCCCGAGGACGCGAACTGACGTTTCCGGCAGAGGGTGCAACACTCGGCGGCCACGGGCGTTGACCCACCAGCCGCAGGACGGGAGCTCTTCATGCCGACGCCGAATGCCGCCCGAGCCGGATCGTTCACCATCGGCGGCGACCTCACGGTACACCGGCTCGGTTTCGGCGCCATGCGGATCACCGGCTCCGGCGTCTTCGGTCCGCCCGCCGACAGGGAAGAGGCGCTGCGGATGCTGCGCCGGCTCCCCGATCTCGGCATCAATTTCATTGACACCGCGGACAGCTATGGTCCCAACGTCAGCGAGGAACTGATCCGGGACGCGCTTCACCCCTATCCCGCCGGCCTTGTGATTGCGACCAAGGCAGGGTTCCAGCGCCCCGGGCCGAACGACTGGCGCGTCGACTGCCGCCCGGAGGCGCTGCGCCGCGGTCTCGAAGGCAGCCTCAAGCGGCTGGGCGTCGAGCAGATCGACCTGTGGCAGCTCCACCGCATCGACCGCAAGGTGCCGCGCAAGGAGCAATTCGACGTCATCCGCGCTTTCCGCAGGGAAGGGCTCGTGCGGCATGTCGGGCTCAGCGAGGTGAGTGTCGAGGACATCCGCGACGCTCAGCATTATTTCCAGGTCGTCACGGTGCAGAACCACTACCACCCGATGGCGCGGGGGAGCGACGACGTCATCGCTTATTGCGAGAACCATACGATCGGCTTCATTCCCTGGGCACCGCTCGGCTCGGGTGCGCTGGCGCGCGGCGCCTCCGCGCTCAGCGAGATCGCGAAGGCGCGCGAAGCGACGCCGGGCCAGATCGCGATCGCCTGGTCGCTGAGGAAGAGCCCGGTTGTTCTCGCGATCCCCGGAACCTCGCGCGTCCGGCATCTAGAGGAGAATACGGCTGCGGCGGAAATCGCACTCACCGACGACGAGTTCGCTGCGATCGAAGCGCTGGGACGCCACTAGCGTCTGTCTCGCGGCGATCCTGAACGCCAGCCGAACGGCGCCCTCAAGAGCGATTCAGTCCCCTCGCTCTAGCCTCGGTCCATAATCAAGAAGCCCCGCAGGGAGAGGACCGATGAAGCATGCCGTCAACCCGACCGATGTGGCCCCGCCCGGGTCGATCCTGGAGCTGGTTTCCGCCGACGCCGCCCGCGCGCTTGCGAGCCTCGTCCCGGGAACGGACACCGCCGCGGCGCTCGACCGGCATTACGGCAAGGGCAAGTGGTTCGTCTTCTGGGACGAGGACCTCAGCGGCAATCCGGTCCGCGGCACGATCAGCCTCGGCTACGGCAAGGAAACGCTGGTCATCGGCTGATCAGGCCGCGGGTTTTTCCGCCAGCAGCATGTAGTTGACGCCCATGTCGCGGCTTTGCCGCCACTCGTCGGCGAGCGGGTTGTAGACGACGCCCGTCTTGTCCGTCACCCGCATGCCGTTGCGGCTCAGCAGGGCCCCGATCTCGCCGGGGGTCAGGAATTTCTTGAAGTCGTGCGTGCCGCGCGGCAGCCATCCAAGCACATATTCGGCCCCGACGATAGCCAGCGCCCAGGCGCGCGGCGTCCGGTTGATCGTCGCGACGACCATCAACCCGCCCGGCCTGACGAGCGCGGCGCAACTCTTCATGTAAAGCGGTACGTTGTCGACGTGCTCGACCACTTCCATGTTCAGCACCACGTCGAAGGCCTCGCCCGCTTCGGCCAGCGTCTCCGCGGTGGTCGCGCGGTAGTCGATCGAAAGCCCGGACTGCTCCGCGTGCAGCGCGGCGATCCTGACGTTGCGCTCGGCCGGGTCGATGCCGACGACCTCTGCGCCGAGCCGCGCCATCGGCTCGCTGAGCAGACCGCCGCCACAGCCGATGTCGAGAAAGCGCAATCCTTCAAGCGGCCGCCGCACGTGACCGTCCCTGGCGAAATGGCGGACGGCGTGCTCGCGGACATATCCCAGCCGCACCGGGTTGAACCGGTGCAGCGGCCTGAACTTGCCGCTGGGGTCCCACCATTCGCCGGCCATGGCCGCGAACTTGGCGAGCTCGTCGGGATTGATCGTCGTGTCGGCGGCGTGGCTCATCGGGGCACTTAAGCGCCCCGATGCGGCGGCGGCAAGGCGGCTCTATGCCGCCGGGCGCTGCGGCGCGTAGGTGCCGAACGTCCACACGTGCCCCTCGGGGTCGCGGACGGAGTATTCGCGGCTGCCGTAATCCTGGTCGGTCAGCGGCAGGACGATTTCGAAGCCGGCGGCCTGGCTCTTTGCGAAGTGAGCGTCGGGATCCTCGACGGCGCAGAAGAAGCTCGCGGTGACGCCACCTGCCTCGTCCGGCTGGCGCATGACCTTGGAGAAAGGCGTGTCGGCCACGGGTCCGATCATGATGCCGCCGTTGCCGAACCAGAGTTCGGCGTGCTGCACGTTGCCTTTGTCGTCGCGAAACGCCGCGCCCTCGGCGAAGCCGAAGACCCCGGTCAGGAATCCGAGGGCCTTGTTGCAGTCGCGGTAGCGGACGGCGGGCATCAGCGGGGCGGTCGTGTTCTTGGCGGCATCGGCCATCGGTTTCTCTCCTTGATTTGGGTCGTCAGTGAAGCACGTTCGCGATTTGTTCTCAAGTGCCATTGCGCCGGAACCGTGCTTGGCTGGGGCCGGCGACGGAGGGAACCGATGCGGGAGACCGCGCAAGACGTGACGATTGCGTTTCAGGTCCGGCTCGACGCAGAGGGCCAGAGCATCCATGTCGCCTTCAGCCGAGGCTCCATCCGCCCCGGCTCGAGCCTTGGGGCGGACGCGTGGGGTACCTCGTCGATCCCGACGGCACGCTGCTTCGGCTGATCCAGAACTGACCGATGCGCAGCTTAACCAACCGTTCGAACCCCGTTCATCGGCTCGGCGGCATATCGTTGCCTCGGCGCGTGGCTTGTGGCATGTCCGCGCCGACAATCAACACGCCCCCGCCGGCCCTGCACCGGCGGCTCTCCGGGGATTTTCCGTGGCCCGTATCGTCGTCAAGTTCGGCGGCACCTCCGTCGCCAATGTCGAGCGCATCCGCCAGGCGGCGCGGCATGTGAAGCGCGAGGTCGACGCCGGCAACCAGGTCTCGGTCGTCGTGTCCGCCATGTCCGGCAAGACCAATGAGCTCGTGGGCTGGGTCAATGAAGCCAGCAAGCTCCACGATGCGCGCGAGTATGACGCGGTCGTCGCCTCGGGCGAGCAGGTCACCGCCGGCCTGATGGCGATCACCCTCAGCGAAATGGGCGTGCCGTCGCGCTCCTTCCA
>CAYRNE010000066.1:0-10436 GCA_964425245.1 uncultured Devosia sp. | reverse complement strand
CCGAGGGCCTTCGTCGCGGCCTGCTTGTATTCCTTGACCAGCGAATCGTAGGTCGCCTTGGCGAACGAACGGAGCTTCGGGTCGCGCGCCGTCTCGGCCCTGGCGAGGCTGGGGTCGAGAAGACCGAGCCCCTGCAGCACCGGGTAATGAAGCTGCGTCTCCATATGCGGCAGCCCGAAGAGATATTGCGGGAAGTGCTCGTGCCGCGGCATCTCGCGCGACCAGTGCGCCAGCCGCTCCTTTGTCTCGGCGTGGATGCGGTTGGCCCGCACCTCGCGCCAGAACGGCGTGTCGTCGCGCTCGACCATGTAGTGCGTGTTGACGAAGGTGCGGAAGTCGTCGACCTGCCGTCCGACGCGCCGGTTGTAATCGTCGCGGAGCGGCTGGGTCATCCTTGCAGGCTCGCGCAGGTACTGGCCCGCGAACATCATCATCTGCACGATCGTGCCGTGAATCGACGTCGACTCGAGCGGTTCGAGAAAGCTCGAACTCAGCCCGACCGCGAGCACATTGCCGATCCAGGCCTGCTCCAGCCGGCCGATCCTGAACTGGATGTCGCCGCGCACCTCGACCTTGCGGCCGAGCACCCGCTCGATCTCGGCGTGGGCTTCCTCCGGCGTGCGGAATTCGTCGGAGAAGACGTAGCCGCAGCCATAGCGGAACTGCGTCGGGATCTGCCACATCCAGCCCGCTTCCTGCGCCCAGGCGCGGGTGTAATTGGCGATCTCCTCGCCGTCCTCGATCGGCAGCCAGAACGGAACGGCGCGGTTGACCGGCAGTTCGTGCGCATAGCTGATCCACGGCGCGTCGAGCTCGCCGACGATCAGCCGCTTGCGGAAGCCGGTCGAGTCGACGAAGAAATCGCCTTCGAGCCGCTGCCCGTCCTCGAAGAGGAGCGCGGTGACGTCGCCTGTCTCGCCGTTGCGCTCGACGCCGGTGAGGATGTTGTCGACGATCTCGACCCCATCGGAATGCGCCTTGAGGTATTTGCCGACCAGCGCCTGGTCGAAGTGATAGGCGGGCAGGAACGGGCCGAGCGCGATCAGCGAGCCATCAGGCTTTTTCGCCCACGGTGCTTTCTTCCGCTCCAGCAGCGGGCCGAAAAGGTGCATGTCCTGCACCGGCTTTTGCACCGAGACGGCATAGACGTTGAGATAATCCGACGGGGCGCCGCGCGGCGGCTGCACCACCTGGTGCGGATCGTCGATCGGGCCGTAATAGGTCACGCCCTTTCGCCGCCAGTCCTCATGCCGGATGCCGAGCTTGTAGGTCGCCTCGCACTGCCGCATGAAATCGGCGATGTCGATGCCGAAGTGCCTGAGGAAGACGTGGAACGCCGCCGTGGTCGCCTCGCCCACGCCGACGGTGGGAATCTTCGAGCTTTCGACCACCGACACGCGCGCGTCGAGCTTCAGCCGGGCAATCTGGTCGTGGATGATGAAGGCGGCGATCCAGCCCGCGGTCCCTCCCCCCACGACGACGAAATGCGCCGGCTTCGCCACGTTTGCTCCCCTCGGTCCGCCCCATCGCGTCGCCGCCTGCCGGCGCTCCGTTCAACCGCCCGGCGCCCCGCGGGCGACATGCCGGCCATGGCGGTGGGATGCTGGCAAGGCGCTGGCGAGGATAGCATATCCGGCCTTCCCCGAAAGCCATCCCAGGCCTCAGCCTTAGCGAGCGCGAGCAAGGTTTGCCGGGACGTGCCCCGGCGAGGGTTCCAGACGGTCCCCGGGACGGTGGATTGGCAGCGGACGGGATAACGATGCGGACCGGGCAGGTTATTCGCCTCGGCCCTTGTCCTTATCCTTACCAGCATGGGATAGTGCCGGATCCCCGAAAACGCGAAGCCCGTAGTCGATCGACCTGTTCAAGGCTTGTCGGAGTTTCTCGAGCTCCGCTGGGGTCAGCATGCGACTGTGCGCACCGGCCGGCCCTCCTTCGGTGGGCACAGGCTGCGGCTTGGGTCGACGCCCGCTTGGCATGTTCGTTTCTCCGATGATCAAGCAAATCCGTTCGACTTGGCCCGGACCTTCAGTTGCTTGGCATTGTCGCGCACCACGCCGATGTCGGCGTCGTCGAACCCCGCAGGCGCTTCTGGCCCGATCTCGAGAATGTGCCCAGACAGCAAAACGATTTCTGATGGATATTGGCGCACCCGAGATGATTCGAACATCCGACCTCTGCCTTCGGAGGGCAGCGCTCTATCCAGCTGAGCTACGGGTGCAGCGGACCGAGGGATAGACGAGCGCCGCCATCAGCGCAAGCCTTGGCGCCGGGCCCGGCGCGGGCGGAAGCCACCCGGCTCCCGGTCGGGATGTTCAGGCTGGCCGGTCGGGCGTCGCCGCCGGCGGCGGCGTCACGCGAAATCGGGTTTGCGCTTTTCGAGGAAGGCCCGGAGGCCCTCCTCGGCGTCGGGGCCGGTCTGGCTCAGCGCGGCGGCGAGGCTTTCGGCCAACAGACCCGCATCCGGAGGCATCGCGCCGATACGGCCGACGGCCTGAACGATCAGCGTGTTGACGAGCCGCGAATTGCCGGCGATGGCCGCCGCGAGCTCGCCCGCCCTGGCAAGGGCGCCGCCTGCGGGCGTCACGTAATGAGCGATGCCGATTTCACGCGCCTCGTCGGCATCGAGGCTCCGCCCGGTCAGCATCATTTCGGTGAGCCGGTCGGCACCGATGATGGCGCTGAGCCGCACCGTACCGCCCCCGCCGACGAAGATGCCGCGCTGCCCCTCCGGCATGCGGAACACCGCGCCGCGTTCGGCAATCCGCACGTGGCAGCAGGCGGCGATCTCGAGGCCGCCGCCCATCACCGCGCCCGCCATGGCGGCGACCACCGGCACATGGCCCTCGCGCATGAGGCCGGTGACCCGGTGCCAGTTGCGCGAATGCGCGAGCACCGCCTGCGGGGCGCGATGCACCTGTTCCGAAAGATCGAGTCCCGAGCAGAAATGCCCTCCTTCGCCGCTCAGAACCACGACCCGCGTTTCCGGGGGGACGGCGGCGAAGAATGCTTCGAGCTTGTCCACCGTCTCGTCGTTCACCGCGTTCCGCTTGGCGGGCCGGTTGAACGCGAGATAGGCGATGGGCCCTTCGTGACGGATCGTCAGCGGCCCGGGGCTGTTGTTCATCTTTCCTCTCTTGCGCGCTAGGTTCGTGGCCCGAAATGCTCTATCGGGAAATGCGTTACCGGGGACGGCGCGGTTGGGCGACGACGGCGAACAGGCACTCGACACATCGTCGATAGACGGCATCATCGGCTATCGCCTCCGGCGCGCCCAGTTGCGCGTCTTCGCGCGCTTCCTCGACTGCTTCGGCGAGGTTGGGCTCACGCCGGCGGAGTTTTCGGTACTGGTTCTCGTCGCCGACAATCCCGGCCGGACGCAATCGACGATCGCGGCCGCGCTCGGCATCAAGCGGGCCAACCTCGTCGCGCTGACCGAGGGGCTGGCGCGCCGCGACCTGATCGAGCGCCGCCGCCCGGCCCATGACAGGCGGGCGCACGCGCTGCACCTGACGCCGGCGGGCGCGGACCTCGCCGAACGCATTCGCGTCCTGCAGCAGCGGTTCGAGGCCGACCTCATCGAGCGGATCGGCGGCCGCGAGGCGCGCGACACGCTGCTCGCCATCCTCAGGCGCATGGGGGAATAGCGCGATCACCTGGGCTGCATCCTGAGCGCACCGTCGAGCCGCACGATCTCGCCGTTGAGGTAGTCGTTCTCGATCATCGAAACGACGAGCCGGGCGAACTCGCCGGGCTTGCCGAGCCGGGCCGGGTAGGGGATTGCGGCCGCGAGCGCCTCTCGCGTCTCCTCGGGGAGTTCGGCCAGAAGCGGCGTCTCGAACAGGCCGGGTGCGACGGTGAGGACCCTTATGCCGAAGCGCGCGAGCTCCCGCGCGACCGGCAGCGTCAGCGCGGCGATGCCGCCCTTGCTCGCCGCGTAGGCGGCCTGGCCGATCTGGCCCTCGAAGGCCGCGACCGATGCCGTCGAAATGATGATGCCGCGTCCTCCCGAGGGGAGCTCGTCCGCGAGCGACATCCGGGCCGCCGCGAGCCGGATCATGTTGAAGGTGCCGGTGAGGTTGACGCGAAGGACGCGTTCGAAAGCCGCGAGCGGCATCGGCCCCTCGCGGCCGACGACGCGCGCTACGCCGCCGATCCCGGCACAGTTGACGAGGATGCGGGCGGGGCCGTGTGCCGCCTCAGCGGCGGAAATCGCCGCCTCCGCCGCGTCGGGATCGGCAATGTCGCAGGTGAGGAACAGGCCGCCGGTGTCACGGGCGACGGCCTCGCCCTTGCCGGAATCGATATCGAGTATGGCGAGCTTCGCGCCGCGCGCGGCAAGCGCGGCGGCTGTCGCGGCCCCGAGGCCAGACCCGCCGCCGGTAACGAGGGCCGCGACGCCGTCGATCTGCATCAGCGGGCTCCCCGCGTCGATGGCACAACCTGGCTCATGCGGCCGCTCCGCGGGAAAAGGCCAGGACTTTCGGCCCGGGAGGATCGGCAAAGAGGGCTTCGACCTCGCTCGCACGCCGCGCCAGCACCGCACGCTGGTTGATCGATCCCTTGTCCGTGATCTCCCCGGCATCTGCCGAGGGCGGCTCGCTCAGGATGAGAGCGCGTGCGACATGGTTCGAGCTGCCGGTCGCGGTTCGGGCGAGTGCGCTCAGTCTCTCGGCGAAGGCCGCCGCTACGGCCGCCTCGTCGCCGAGGGCGCTGCAGGCCTCCGCGTTGGGAAAGATCAGGGCGGCGATGTAGTTACGGTCGAGGCCGGCGACGACCACGTCGCGGCAGAGCGGTGCGCAGGCGGCGATCACCGCGTTGCGGACGCCCCCGGCATTGACCCACGTGCCGGTCGAGAGCTTGAAGTCCTCGGTGACACGCCCATCGAAGACGAAGCCGCGGCTGACGTCGTCGCGGTCGACGAAGCGCAGAGCGTCGCCGATCCGGTAGAAGCCCTCCTCGTCGAAACTCTCTGCGGTTCGCGCCGCGTCCTTCCAGTAACCTGGCGTGACGTTGGGGCCGCGCAGCCTGAGCTCCAGCTTTTCGGCGTTGGGGACGAGCTTCACGTCGAGCCCGGCCGCCGGCAGGCCGACCATGTTGGCGCGGTCGACCGGCCAGGGGGTCGTAAAGGCAAAGGGCGCGGTTTCGGTGGAGCCGTAGCCCGTGATCATCAGGATGCGCTCGCCCGTTGCGTCGAGCGCGGCCCGCTCGAGCCCGTCGAATATGTGCTGCGAAATACCGGCGCCGGCATACTGCATGAGCATCAGGCGCGAGAAGAAGTTCTCGCGCAGGCGGCTGTTGGTGGCGAACTGCTCGATCAGCAGTTCATAGCCCTTGGGTACGTTGAGATAGAAGGTCGGTGCGATCTCTTCGAGCGTGCGCACGGTTCTGGCGATCCCCGCCGGCGTCGCGGTTCCGTCGTCGATGTAGAAGCTGCCGCCGTTGTAGAGCGCCATGCCGAAATTGTGGCTGCCGCCCGCGACGTGATGCCAGGGCATCCAGTCGACGAGGATCGGCGGTTGGTCCCCGAGGAAGCTCCAGGCCTGCAGCATCATCTGCTGGTTGCAGCACAGCATGCGCTGCGTGGTGATGACGCCCTTGGGCGTACCGGTCGAGCCCGAGGTGAAGAGGAGCTTGGCCACGGTATCGCGGCCGACCGCGCGGTTTGCCTCTTGCACGACCCCGCCCGGCGTGGCGCCGAGCAGCTCGTCGAACAGCCGGGCCCCGGCGACAGGATTTCGTCTGACGACGACCGGAACCGTCGGCTTGAGCGTCGCCCGGATCGCGCGCTCGAAGAGCTGGCCGTCGCTCGCATAGACCATGCCGGGATCGAGGAGCGCAAGAATGTGCCGGAGCCTGCCGAAGTCCTGCGACAGCAGCGAATAGTTCGGCGAGATCGGGCAGTAAGGAATGCCGACCAGCATCGCCGCGAGCCCGAGCAGCCCATGCTCGATCTCGTTGCCGGAAAGGATCGCGAGCGGCCGCTCCGCCGAGAGGCCGGCATCGAGCAGCGACTGCGCCAGCGGCACGATGCGCTGCGAGGTCTCGCCATAGGTGATCGTCCGCCAGCCGCCGTCCGGTCCGCGGTCGGCAAGGAAGACCCGGTCCGGCGCGGCTTCCGCCCAATGCGCCAGGGCATCCGTGAGACAGCGCGGATAGTCGCCGAGCGGATCGAGCGAGCGCACGTAGATGGCGCCATCGGCGCCTTCGCGCATCTCGGCGCGCATATTCCCGAGACGAACCGGCCGAATCCGCGCCGCCGCCGTCATCGATCTCCTCCCAGATTGTTATGATCTATAACAATCATGCGGATTGCGCTCAAGTGCTGAGCTCGAGTCTGGCCCAGATGGGCAGATGGTCCGAAGCGCGCCGCGCCTGCGGCGAGAGATGGACGCCCGATCCGACGACGACGAAGTCGAGGTCCGTGATGATGCGGTCGAGCGGCAGCATCGGCCGGCTCGAATGGAAGCTCGGGCCGGGCGCGACGATGTTATGGGTCTTGGCGAACTGGGCGAGTGCGCCGCCATCGGTGCTCCATTCGTTCAGATCGCCCATGATGACCGTGGGCAGCTTTTCTTCGAGTACTTCGAGATAGCGGAGCACCGCCTGCGCCTGCCGCCGCCGCCACAGCCCGACCAGACCCAGGTGCATGCCGATGACGCGGACCACGATGCCGTTGACGGCAACGTCGGCCATCACCGCGCCGCGCGGCTCCAGCGCCGGCAGATGGATCTGCCGGTGCAGCATCACCTCGGCGCCCTTGCGCACGAGAATGGTGTTGCCGTGCCAGCCCAGGCTCGTCGGCCGCGCTCCGAAGCGGACCGGAAAGTAATCGGTGGCTTCGCTGATATGCTCGACCGAGAGCGACGAAGTGCGCCGGCCGAAGCGCCGGTCGACCTCCTGCAGCGCGACGATGTCGGCGTCGATCTCGCCGATCACCCGGAGGATGCGGTCGGGCTGCCGCTTCCAGTCGAGACCGACGCTCTTGCGGATATTGTACGAGGCGACCTTCAGCATCGGCGGCTACCCGGCCGCAATGGGCCAAATGGGGAAGACCCGGTTTGGCGCGATGCGCTCGCGCTGGCAAGCAGGCGCGGGAAACAAATCCTCGGCCGCTCGCTAGACGCTCGCAGCAGAGGATGCCCTCATGGCCTCGTCGGCGCCGATCGCCGTCTCCGGCGTACCGGCGATCATCAGCTGCAGGACTTCTTCCTCGGTCGTCGATTTGATGTAGCGGTCGCCGACGTTCTCGCCGCGCTTGAGCACCATGACGCGGTCGCCGACCTCGAAGATATCGATCAGCCGGTGCGAGATGATGATCTGCGCGACGCCATGCGCCTTGAGTTCGCTCATCGTCTGCAGCAGCGTCTGCGTGGCGGTATGCGAAAGGTTGGCGGTCGGCTCGTCGAGGATCACGACCTTCGGGTTGAAGGAAATGGCGCGCGCGATGGCCACCGATTGTTGCCGGCCGCCCGAGAGGCTCTCGACCTTCTGATACACCGAATTCACGTTGACCTTGAGCCGCTGCAGCACGTCGTTCGCATCGGCGTACATGCGTCTGCGGTCGACGAAGATGCCCTTGCGCGGCCAGCGGCCGAGAAAGATGTTCTGCCCGACGTCGAGGTTTCCGCAGAGCGCGAAGTCCTGGTAGATCATCTCGATCCCGAGATCGCGGCTTTCGTGCGGATTGCGGAAGTTCGTCGGCTGGCCGTCGACCAGCACGTCTCCCGAATCGCGGTGATAGGCCCCGGTCAGGATCTTCATCAGCGTCGATTTGCCGGCCGAGTTGTCGCCGACAAGTCCGAGAATTTCGCCCGGATGCAGACGCAGGTTCACGTTGACCAGCGCGTTCACCGCGCCGAACGTCTTGTTGATGTTCCGCATCTCGATGATCGGCCGCTGCGTGGCTTGCTGCTCAGGCATCTTCGACCTCTCGTCTTCGTGTTGTCCGCCGTGGGAAGAGAACGGTCCACAGCTGGCCGATCAGTCCCTGCTGCCGCACCCAGATGTCGATGAGCACGGCGCCGATCAGGATCATGCCGATGAACGTGTTCACCCAGTGCTGCGGCATGGTGAAGCCCTGAACGTTCAGCTGCATCAGCGCGCGCACCAGCGTGATCACCGCGGCGCCCGCGAGCGAGCCGATGATGGTACCGAAGCCGCCGAAGATCGAGCCACCGCCGATGATCACGGAGGCAATGGCGTCGAGTTCGCGGAACTGGCCGGCAACCGGGTTGAAGCTGCGGAAATACGCGACGTTGATGACGCCCGCCATCGCCGCGCAGAAGCCTGCGAAGACGAGTGCGTAGATGCGCACCCGGCCGGTGTTGATGCCCGCGTAGTCGGCGGCCCGCCGGTTGCCGCCCGTCGCATAGACCTTCTGCCCCAGCACGGTCGTCGAGAGGACCACTGCGGCGAGGATCGCGACGACGACCATCCAGAGCGTCTGCACACTGACGACGCTGAGGATGTCGCCGATGAGGCCGCCCGGCAGCTGAACCTGATAAAAGGAGAAAATGTCTCCCACCTTGCGCCCGATCAGGTTGAAGGGTTCCGCCCAGCCGGTGAGCTGCTGGCCCGCCACAACCCAGGCGGCGATGCCGCGTGCGACATAGAACATGCCGAGCGTTGCGATGAACGCCGGGAGGCCGAGCTTCACGGTCACCAGCGCGTTGACCCCGCCGGCGGCGGTTCCCGCGATGACGCCGAGCAGAATGGCGCTCACCGGGTCGAGCCCGAGAACCTTGAGGCAATAGGCGGCGACGCTGCCGGCGAGCGCCAGAACCGCACCCACCGAAAGATCGATGTCGCCGGCCGCAATCACGAAGGTGAGACCGACCACCAGGAGCGCCAGCTCGGTGAAGTTGAGAAGGATGGCGAACGTGTTCGGCAGGCCCGCCCAGTAGTCCGGCCTGAGCGCATAGCCGATGAACCAGAGGACGATCGCGAGAATGATCGCCAGCGCATCGCGCCGGGCGAGGAATCTCGTGAAGACGTTGCGGGCGCTCATCGCCGTGTCGGCGGCGCGCGTGCCCTTGGTCTGCGCTCCCTCGATCGCGACGCCCCCTTCGTCGCGGACGACCGGCGGTTCTCGGCCGGTAAGGCGCGCCCAGATGCGCTGCGGTACCTTGCGGCGGATGATATAGGGTTCGATCAGCACCGCGAGGACGAGCAGCGTGCCGATGAAAGCCGGTACCGCGCCGGCCGGCAGCGTGTACGAGGCCTTTACCTCGAGCACGCGTCCGTCGACCTCGAGAGTGCGCGTAACGGGGTAGCCCTCCTGCAGCACCTTGTAGATGAGACCGGTGAGAAGGGCACCGATATAGGAGCCGATCACCCGGCCCCGCCCGCCGTTGAGCGAGGCACCGCCGATGATCACCGCGGCGATGACGATCAGCTCATTGAGCAGGCCCGCCTGCGATGTGATGCCCCTGTTCTGGGCAATGAGCATCAGGCCGGCGATGGTCGCACAGAGCGAGGAAATGATGTAGGCGCGGATGCGCACCCAGTTCGTCGGGATGCCCGCATAGATCGCCGCCTGTTCGTTGCCGCCGGTCGCCAGCGTTTCGTAGCCCCACCGCGTCTTGGCGAGCGCGATGGCGCCGATGGCGACCGCTACGATCGCGATGATGATCTGGTTGTTGAAGCCGAGCGCATTGGTGTCGCCGAACTGGAAGAACCATTGATAGGCCTCCTCCCGCGCCTTGCCGGGGAAGAGAATAGACCGTCCGCCTGTCAGCCCGAGCACGATGCCCCGGCCGATCAGCAGCATGGTGAGGGTCGCGATGAAGGCCGGCACCTTGAGGAAGGTGACGAGCACGCCGTTGACGACCCCGATGGCGATGCCGACGGCGATGCAGGTGAGGATCGCGGGCCAGACCGGCAGGTCGTAATGCGCCGTGTTGAAGACGTAGGCGAAGACGACGCCGATGACGCCGACCGTGGAGCCGACCGAGAGATCGATATCCTTGTTGGCGATGACGAAAGTCATGCCGACCGCCATGACGCCGAAGCGGGCGGTATCGCGCAGCAGCGCCTGTAGCGCATCGGTCGTGCCGAAGAAGGCGGGATTGAGTATTGCGCCGCCGAGGTAGAGCAGCGCCATCAGCGAGAGAAGGCCGACCTCCCATCCCCCGAACAGCTGCAAGGGCATCCGCCCGGGCGGCCTTGCTCCGGCCGCTGTGGTTTCGGCTCCCGACATCAATTCCCCTGGGTCCGCCTGGCCGGTCCTGAACAGGACGCTGCGGAGGAGGGGTGCTCCCCCGCAGCGTCATGACTGTAACAGAAGTCGGCGTCGCGCCTAGTTCTCGAACCGGCTGCCGACGTCGCCGACGGTCTCCTGCGTCACGAGCTGGGCGCGCGTGTCGAGGTTAGCCGCCGAGATGCCGCGGTCGATCTCGAGGTAGAGCTGCATCACGGGCCAGAACCCCTGCAGG
>CAYRNE010000065.1:0-10573 GCA_964425245.1 uncultured Devosia sp. | reverse complement strand
GGGCTCACCTCGCATCGGCAAAGGCGACGCTTCTGAGGGCCTCGACGGCCTAGGGGCGGCCAGTCCCCGCGCTCAGCGCCACGAATGGGCGGCGAGAGCCAGTGCAACGACGATGATGCCCCCCTTGGCGATAAGCTGGATGTCGATTGGCACGTTGAGGATGTTCATGCCGTTATTGACGATGCCGAGAAAGAAGACGCCCAGCAGGGTGCGTGCAACCGAGCCGTTGCCGCCCATGATGCTGGTGCCACCCAGGACGACCGCCGCGATGACGTCGAGTTCGGTGCCGAAGGGGCCGTAAGTCGCCAGCGCTGTGTGTACCTGCGATGACTGGATGATGCCGGCGAGCGCGGCTCCGGCGCCCGAGATCGCGTAGACTGTTATCTTCGTGAGCCGGACGCGATGGCCGCTGAGATAGGCGGCCCGTTCGTTGTCGCCGATGGCGGCAACGAGGATTCCGAGCGGCGTTCGCCGTTGCACGAGGATCAGCAGCACGGCAACGGCGGCGAAGATGTAGATCGAGAACGGCAGGCCGAAGAGATTCCCGGCGCCGATGAAGGAGTAAGCGGGCTCGTCGCGGATAAGATGCTGTTCCGGGCCGCCGACGATGAGGGCCGTACCCCGCACGATGCTGAGCATGCCGAGGGTCACGATGATGGGCGGCAACCCGAGGAAGGCGACGATCGCTCCGTTCAGAAGCCCGACAGACACGCCAACCGAAAGACCAGCGAGGATCACGACGATCAGCGGTAGGTCGGCTTCGAGACAATAGAACGAGACCAGGCCGGCCAACGCGAGCACCGGACCGACCGAGAGGTCGATGCCGCCGGTCATGATGACGAAGGTCATGCAGGTCGCCATGATGCCGATAAGAGCGACCTGGCGGACGATCCCGATGAGATTGTCGGGCTTCAGAAAGGCTGGCTGGGCCAGCGCAAAGACGATGACAATGAGCAGGATGGCGAGCGGGAGGGCGTGCGGCGCAAGCCGGCGGACGATCTCCGCCAGGGACCATGGCGGGGTCATGCCTGCCCCCCGCCAATCTCCCGGATGATCTCACTCATCGGCACCGCGCCGGCATCGTGGATGGCCACGAGCCTGCCGGCCACCATCACGCCGATGCGGTCGGCGATCGTCGCAACCTCCTCAAGATCGGACGAGACGACGAGGATGGCGGCCCCGCGGTCCCGCTCCTCGCGCAGGATCGTGTAGATTTCGGCCTTCGCGCCCACGTCGACCCCCACCGTCGGTTCGTCGAGGATGAGGATGCGCGGGGCACGCGTCAGCCACTTGCCGATCAGGACTTTTTGCTGATTGCCACCGGAAAGCAGCCGCACGGGCCGGCGGGGATCGGGAGGCTGAACCGAAAGATTCCGGATTGCCTTACGTGCCGCCTCCGTCATCCGACGGCGGCTCAGGAGCCAGCCGCGCAGGAACCGGTCGAGCGTCGCCATGACGAGATTTTCTTCGAGCGTCATGTCGAGCATAAGTCCCTCGCGATGACGGTCCTCGGGCACAAAGCACACGTCCCGTCGTATGGTATGGAGAGGTGTTCGGGGACGCACGTCCTCGCCCCCGATCTCGAGACTCCCGGTGTCGAAGTGGTCCGATCCGAAGAGCGTGCGGAGCAACTCCGTCCGCTTCGAGCCGATCAAACCCGTGATGCACAGGATCTCACCGGCGTGGAGGTCGAAGCTCACATCGCGGAAGACGCCATGCTTGGAGAGATTTCGCGCACTTACCCGCTTCTCACCCGTTCCCCCGGGGCGGCGGGTCTGTTGCGCGGAACTGGCGGATTCGTGCGCCAGCCGTTCGCCGACCATGAGCTCGACGACCGCCGGGCGATCGATCTCCGCTATCCGGGCCTCACGGACGATTCCGCCGTCGCGCATGATCGTGATTGTGTCGCAGACCGCGAAAATCTCATCGAGGATATGGCTGATATAGACGATCCCCACCCCGCGCGCCTTCAGGGAGCGGATGGTGTCATGGAGCTTTGCCACCTCGGTGTTCGACAGCCAGGCGGTCGGTTCGTCCATGATGATGACGCGCGCGTCGAGCGCGAGCGCCTTGAGAATCTCGACCTCCTTCTGCTTGACCGTCGGCAGCGTGCCGACCGCCGCATCGAGGTCGAGATCGATGCCATGCGCCTCGAGGAGGTCGGCGGCGAGGCGGCGCTGCATGCGTGTGTTCACGAGGCCGAACCGGTTTGCCGGCTGGCGGCCGAGGAGGAGATTGTCGAGCACCGACATGGCGGGCGCGAGATTGGAGTGCTGGTAGATGCAGGCGACGCCTCGCCGGATCATTTCCGCGGGGTCGCCGAGCGACGCGGCCTCGCCGTTGACCTCGACCATGCCCGACGTCGCCGGTGAGGCCCCCGTGAGAATCTTGATGAGGGTCGATTTACCTGCGCCGTTCGATCCCACCAGCGCGCGCACTTCGCCCGGCCGCACCGAGATGTCCGCATTGCGAAGGGCGACGAAGTTGCCATAGACCTTCGTGAGCCCGATGCCGCGTATGAGAGGCGCGCCGGACATCAAGCCGCCCCCGGTGTCATCTCGAGCCGGCGGTGGCGTCGCATGACGAGCAGGCGGTCGTAGCCAACGGCGACGAGCAGGATGACACCAGTAAGGATTTGCTGAACGAACTGCGGCACGCCCATGAGCGTCAGGCCGAGCAGGACGGCACCAAGCAGGAAGGCACCTACGGCGGGACCAAACATTGAACCAATCCCACCGGCGAGACTGACACCGCCGATGACGGCCGCCGCGATTGAGGTGAGCTCCATCCCGACGCCCATGGCCTCGGTGGAAGTGGTGAACCTCGCCACCATGATCAGCGCGGTTACCGCCGCGCAAAGCCCCGAGATGGCGTAGGCGGCAATGGTAACGGCACCAACGTTGATCCCAGCGAGCCGCGCAGCCTCAGCGTTCCCGCCTACGGCGTAGACGTCACGGCCGAAGCGGGTCCTCAGCAGCACGATCTGCAGGGCCGCGAACATGGCGAGCATGATGAAGAAAGACATCGGCACCCACGGCACCGGGAGGATTGCGGAAAGGCCGGACAGGGTCCCGAGATCGACATAGTTCTCGATGCCCACGATCCAAGGATCACGGATGGCCGTTGTGGAAAGGCCGGGGACGAGCTGCCGGCCAGAAATTGCATAGACTAGGCCCCGGTACGCCGCCAGCGTCGCGAGGGTGGCGATGAATGGTTGAAGCCGCAGAACGACGATCAGCACGCCGTTCAGGGCCCCAGCCGCTATGCCGACGGCGAGCGCCACCGGGAGCGTGACGTAGCCTGGCACATTGAGAATGAGCGTCAGGTCGAAGACCACCATTCCCACCAGGGCGACGGTAGCGCCGATCGACAGGTCGATGCCTCGCACGAGGATCGGAAAGGCCTGACCCATTGAAAGAATGGCGATGAACGAGAACCCGGCCATGAGGTTCTCAACATTGCTCGACGTGGCGAACCTCGGCGCGAACGCGCTGAAGAAGAGCAGCGTCGCCACGAAGAAGGCGAGCAGGGCTAATGTTGCGGAGCGAACCTTCATGGTGGGCCCGGCCCTGGTGTGGAAAAGAGGGCCACGGACGAACCGTGGCCCAGGGGAGGATTCTACCAGCGCTGGGCGGGCTGAATGCTGCCCACGTTGTCCCTTGTCGCGATTACGTAAGGCATCAGCAGGTGGCTCTGCCGCTCGAAGGCAGTTGCCGGAACGCCGCCGGTCGCCAGAACCGTCGCCGCCGCCGCCGCCAGGCGGCCTTGCTGGTACACGTCGGTATACTGGGTGCCCGTGAGCTCGCCTGCCTCGATGGATTCGAGCGCCGCGATCTCCCCGTCATTTCCGAAGATCGCCATCTTGCCAATGAGACCCTTCTCCTTCGCCACGTCGACCGCGCCGAGCGCCATGGAGTCGTTGACGCCATAGACACCGCCGAGATCGGGATGCGCGGCGAGGATCGTGTTTAGCACGTCCTGCGCCTTCTTGCGGTCCCAGTCGGCTACCTGGTCGGCCACGATCTCGATGCCTGGATGGTGCTGCTTGAGACCATCCACGAAACCGTTGGTGCGCTGGTCGCGGATAATGATGCCCGGGGGCGCATTGAGAATCGCAACCTTGCCCGAACCGCCCATGGCCTCGCCCATCACCCGGGCAATATCCATGGCGCCGTAGTAATGGTTCATCTCGACATGCGCGGCGTGCGGTTCGGTCGCGTCGATGTTGAGCGTGATCACCGAGATGCCGGCGCGCTTCGCCTTTGCGATCGACGGCGCGAGCGCTACCGAGTCGATGGGTTGCAGGAAGATCACCGAGGCGCCCTGGTTGATCAGGGTGTCCATCAGGCTCGCCTGCACCTCGACCTTGTTCTGCCCGTCCAGCAGCTCGTAATCGACGACCTGCTGCGGCCCCAGTACCTCCTCGATGCCCTTCGACCATGCGGCAGGCACGGTATGGGGCTGCCACTGGATGAAGGCCATCCTGTAGCGCGTGTCCTGGGCGCGGGCCCGTGAGATGCCCACGCCGCCGGTGCGTATGTCGAGGGAGCCGAACAGCCCTCCTGCCGCTCCGGCGAGCGCTGCCGATCCCAGCGCCATTCCCTTCAGAAAACCGCGACGATCACTCGTTGCGTGTTCTCTCTCCATCTTTTTTCCTCCCATTGTTTAGGATACCCCTCGCAATCAAGGTGGTTCCTTCTGCATAAAAATCGCATCTGGAGGTGACCTGTCAATGTTCCTTATCGATAAATACATGCGCTGGGGAGAGAGTCAGACGCGGACGGGCGGGCCCACGCGAACGCAGCGGGCCCGCACGGACGACCGCGACGCTGGTGGTGAGTTGCTTGCTAGAACAGACCCATATGCCTTTGCAGGGCTGCGGTGAAATGCGCGACCAGAGCGTCCTCAGCGGCGTCGGGGTTGCGCGCGCCACAGGCTTCGAGGATTGCCAGATGCTCGCGGACTGAGCGTAGCGCAATCGGCGCCGTGAGCTTTCGGTCGAGCCGGACCAGCCTCAGGTAGTTGTGTATTCGCTTGTAGCTAATATCGATCAGCGGATTTCCCAAGGCACCGATGACGCTGTTGTGAAGCTCGCCCTCCAGTCGTTCGAGATCCGTAAGCGTGCGATGGGTCAGGCCCTCGTCTTCGAGGTGCTGACGCAGCGCCTGATGACTTGCGGTGAGACCGGCAATTTTTTCGTCGTAGGCAGTCTCGGCGAAAACTCGCACGGCGGCCCGTTCGATGATGGTGCGAAACTGATAGGTCGATTTGGTAAGCTCGAGACCGGGTTTGACGAACTGAATCCCGGAACGTGGCTGAATGGTGAGGATGCCTTCCGTTTCGAGCGCCCGTAGCGCGTCTCTGATCGGAGCGACAGGGATATTTGTAAGTCGCACCAGCTCGTTCTGTGACACGAAGGCGCCCGCCGGTAGCCTACGCTCAAACAGCAGTTCTAGTATCCGTTCGTAGGCGACCTCACTGAGGCGCCGTCCGACCTCGATATCTTCCGAGGCTTGCATTGGGTCCCGTCTCGCCACTTGCCCCGCCCCTCCGGGTAGCCTATTAGCGTCATTATCTGATGTATCAGATACGTCCAATTAAGCGATCACGCCATGAGAATCACAGAATTCCGCATCACAAGGTTTCAGTTTGCACGAGACCGCGTGATTGGCGACAGCCAGGTGCGGGCTGAAAGCGTAAATGTGGCGGCACTGGAGCTTGTTGGGGAGGATGGTCAATCAGGGCTCGGATTCATCCAGACCCTGTTTAACCCGCTTCCCTCCGAGCAGGAACTGGCGCGCGTTTTCGCCAATGAGGCATGGCCTCTCCTCGAGGGACAGCGCGCCATCTCCCTTGTTCATCGGGTAGATCGGCCGCGCGGCGGCAATCAACGCGCCTTCACCCTGCCCTTTTACGAGGCCCTGCAGGTCGCCCTGTGGGACCTCGCGGCCAAAGAGGCCGGCCTGCCGCTCCATGTTCTCCTCGGCAGCCGGCGCGATCGCGTACCCGCCTACGCCTCCGGTCTTGACTACCACCTTTCCGATTCAGAGTTCGAAGCTCTGTTCGCGCGGGCCGACGCCCTCGGATACCGGGCCTTCAAGATCAAAGTCGGACACCCCGACTTCGATCGCGACCTGTCGCGGCTTAACCTGCTCGCCCGTACCGTGCGAAAGGGCGCGAAAATCATGATCGACGCGAACGAGGCGTGGGGCGCCAAGGAAGCGCTCGCCAAGCTCGTCGTCATTCGCGATACCGGCCACGAGCTTCTGTGGGTCGAAGACCCGATCCTGCGTCATGACTTCGACGGGTTGAAGATGCTGCGGAATGCGGCGCCGTGGACGCAGATCAACTCGGGGGAATACCTCGACGTTGCGGGCAAGCGAGCCCTGTTGCTCGCCGGTGCCACCGACATGCTGAACGTCCATGGCCAGGTCACGGACGTCATGCGCATCGGATGGCTGGCCGCAGAACTAGGCATTCCGGTGACCCTCGGAAACACCTTCCTCGAGGTAGGCGTCCATATGGCGTGCGCCCTGCCGGAAGTGCAGTGGCTCGAATACTCGTTCCAGAACTTCGATCACCTCGTCGAACAGCCGATCGAAATTCGGGATGGCTGGATTTACGCGCCCGACCGCCCCGGCCATGGGCTTGTCCTGTCGGATCATGCGAGGCGGAGATGGTCCCAGCCGCAGGTCCTGGCAAATGGCGATCTCGAAGTGCCAACGCACCAGCCGGACCACGGAGAGAAAGTTCACACTGCCGACACTGCCTAACCTTCCCGAACATCTGGTACCCCTAAATGGGCTTGTGATATTTCAGATGCCGTGGTTAATGTTCCAGAGGTAAGGGTGGCGGCGCCCAACTAGGGCGTCGCCCGATGCTGAGGACGAACGCTGCCTGCCATACGCGTTCGCCAGGGAGGTAGCGTTGGTTCGCCGTGAGTTGCGCCCCCTTGGTCGGCTCAGTAACGACACGCGCGCCGCGATCCTGTTCCTGGCGCCCTTCCTCGCCCTCTTTGTGGTTTTCAAGCTGTGGCCCATCGTCCACGGCTTCTGGATATCGCTTCACAACTGGTCGTCGATCGGCGGTATCCCCGCCTTCGTCGCTACGCAGAATTACGAGCGCATCCTGTTCGACCCGCTGTTTTGGCGGGCGTTCGGCAACACGGTGCTCTTCACCGGACTGGCCACCCCGTCCCTGATCGCGCTGGGCATGGTCCTCGCGCTCATTCTCAACCGCGCACTGCCGGGCGGCGGCATCTTCCGGACGCTGTTCTACATGCCCAACATGCTGTCCGTGTCGGTCATCAGTCTGATCTTCGTCGCTGTTCTGACGGCCGATACCAGCGGGCTGATAAACAACTTTCTGGCCAATTTCGGCATCGGCCCGATTCCGTTTCTGCTGAACCAGCAGACGGCGATGCCCTCGCTCGCGTTGGCCGCCGTCTGGTGGACGGTCGGCTTCAACATGCTCATCCTGCTTGCAGGATTGCAGAACATCCCGAGCGACGTCATCGATGCGGCGCGCGTCGACGGCGCGGACGGGTGGCGACGGTTCGTGTGGATCACGCTGCCGCTGCTGCGCCGCCCGCTGATGCTGGTTACGGTCCTCCAATTCATCGCGTGCTTCCAGGTCTTTGGCCTCGTCGACGTCATGACCAGAGGAGGCCCCGGCGGCGCGACGCGCAGCCTCGTCTACTACCTCTTCGAGCGCGCCTTTACGCATGGCCAGCTAGGCTATGGCTCTGCAATTGCAACCATTCTCTTCCTGATCCTCTTCGTGATCTCGATGCTGCAGTTGCGCTTCTTCCGGCGCGAGGAAGACGCGGCATGACCGACCTCGCAAGGCCGCTTGAGCTCGCCTCATCCCTGGGCGCTGTTGGGCGGCGCAAACCCCTCAACTGGCGCAACGTCCTGCTGTTTGCGCTCTTCTGCCTGTTCACCTTCATCTGGATGCTGCCGGCGCTCTGGTCGCTGATCACTTCGTTCCGCCACGAAGCGGAAATCCAGCGCCAGCTCATCACGCTCGCGCCGACGTCGCTGACCCTCGAGCACTATGAGCGGATCCTGGGTGACGGGCTGGTGACCCGCTGGTTCGCCAACAGCCTCGCCGTTGCCGGGATACGCACCGTCCTGCAGATCGCCTTGTGCTCGCTGGCAGCGTTCGCGTTCGCGCGCATTCCTTTCCCGGGAAAGCGGCCGCTCTACCTGCTCGTCCTCATCGGGATCATGGTGCCCTTCGAGGCCCTCCTGATCCCGGTCTATTTGCTGTTCGCGGACCTTCGCCTGCACAACACGTGGTGGGCGTTGATCGCGCCGGATGTCGCCTCGCCGCTGGCGCTGTTCCTGCTCACCCAATTTTTCCAGGAGATTCCGAAAGAGCTCGACGAAGCGGCGTACCTCGACGGGGCCGGCCGCTTCACGGTCTACTGGCGGATCATCCTTCCGCTGGCGACGCCCATCCTTGCGACGCTGGCCATCTTCACCTTTCTCGGAACCTGGAACGAGTACCTGTGGCCGCTGGTCTCGGCGACCGATCGTGAATCGCTGACCGTCACGATCGGCCTACGCAAACTCGCAGAGACGTTCGGCCACCAGGAACGCAATCTTGGTCTCAAGATGGCCGGTGCCTGGGTCGGAGGCATCCCTATCCTCATCTTCTACTTCATTTTCCAGCGCCGCATCGTGGACGGCATCCGGCTCACGAGCGGCTTCAGGTAGGCAGCACCCGACAGGAGGGACGCATTAGTGGCAACGGAAATCGAGCGTGTTGGCGTGGGCGCGATGGTGGGCGGGGCTGGAACTGCCGACGTGCGCCCAGGTCATCGACCCAAAGGGAAAAAGGAGGATCCCATGCATGTAGTCAAAACCCTGCGTTCGGGAGTGTTGGCGCTCTTGCTCGCAGCAACGCCGAGCATCGCACCGACGATCGTGTCGGCCGAGGAGCTCCAGCTGTGGCGTTTCTTCAATGAGTGCGCCGCTCAGTACCCGGCCAATGTCACCACCATCGACCCAAACAATGCCGACGTCTGCGCGGTGCAGCAGATTCTCGCCAACCAGTTCAACGCCGAAAATCCGGACCTCCAGGTCCAGACGACGTCGCTGCTCTGGCCGGGCATCGTCGAGCTCAACTCGGCCCTGTCGGCGGGTACGCCGCCGGACATCGTCTCACTGCACGCCTTCCGGATTCCGGCATACGCCTCGAAGGGCGCGCTGACGGACCTCACCCCGTACCTCGCCGAGGCGGGCATCGATCCCGACGACATTCTGCCGAAGCCGCGTGAGGCCGTGACCTACAATGGCAAGATCTACGCCATTCCGATCGACGTCCATGGGGCCCTCTGGCACATCAATCTTGACCTCTGGGCCAAGGCCGGTCTCGTCGCTGCCGACGGCAAGCCGATGCTGCCGCAGAGCCTCAGCGAGTTCGAGGCGGCCTGCAAGAAGGTCAACGATGCGGGCGTCGGTCCGATTCTCGGCGCGGGCGACGACGATGTCGTTGGCACCGGCTGGGTCTGGGCTAGCCTCTACGCGCAGTTCGGCGGCAAGGCATTCGACGATCAAGGCATGCCCAGCGTCGATACCCCTGAAGCGCTCACCGCGCTGCAGACGATGCTGAAGCTTCGCGAGGATGGCTGCTTCACCGGCGGCCAGTTGGCCAAGACCTATGAGGACTTCATCAACGGCAAGGTCGCGGGCGTGATCGCGGGCACCTGGCAGGTCAACGAGTGGGATGGCCAGGTCAGGGATCCCAACGCTGCCCTCAAGAACTACTACGTGGCGCCGATGCCGCAGCTTGGCAGCCAGGCCGGCACGTGGGGCGGATCGCACACCTGGGTTGTGCCCCTCGGCAACAACGCCGATCCGGAGCGCGTCAAGGCGGCACTAAAGTACATCAAGCACTTCTGGGACCACAACGTCGACTGGACCCGGACCGGCCATTCGACGACCAGCCAGTCCACCCTGGACAGCGCCGAGTATCAGGCGCTGCCGCATCACACCGAATACCTCGCCTACGCTGACCAGGCTGTCTACAATCCGCAGACCACCTGGGCGGCCGGCTATGACGCGGTGATCCAGGAGGAAATTGCCGCGGCGCTGCTGGGCACCAAGTCGCCGGAGCAGGCGCTTCAAGACATTCAGAGCAGGCTTACCGACGCCGCCATGTTCCAGTAACCGACCGGAGGGGTTCGGGACTTCATGTCCCGGACCCCGCAATCGTTGTAGCGGGCCATAGCCCCTGCTGAGCTGGTTGACGATCGGCGTCGACAGCTACCTGCGCCAAGGCAGATGTTCTGATACCAGACTTGGAGTAGCACCGGCGCCTGCACGCGTGACCAAAGAGCCGCCGAGCGTTGCTGGTTTCGACCTGCGCGAACGCCATGATCCACTCGCCGGCAATGGCCTAAAGGTCGGCTCCCCTCGAGCCATAGCGCCTCTCGACGTCCCTGATCTCATCCATCGCTGTCACGACCTGATCAACGTCAGCCCGCTCCCTTAGTGCATCTGCCTCCGCAGCGTCGCGGGCGATTCCGCGCTCGGACAGACAGTACGACAGACAATTGAGCAAACCA
>CAYRNE010000064.1:0-10579 GCA_964425245.1 uncultured Devosia sp. | reverse complement strand
TTCGGCGAGCAGGATGCGCTTCATCGGGAAACCTCGTCGTCGCGGCCTGTGGCGGGCCGCCCCTCCGGCTGGACTGTAGTCCGCGATGTTTAATGCAAGTTTGCCGTTTCGCAACGTCCCCGCCGGGGCTCCCGCGCAACATTTTGCCGCTTATGGACATTCCGCCGTGGCAAAGGCAGACTGACTTGCGTTCGCGGCCGCTTCTTTGCCGCACGAGGAGTTCCGGTGCAGTCCGACTATTGGGACAGGCCTGCTTTCGAGACGGTCCGCCCGCGCCGGCTGAGGGCGCCCCTGGTGTTCAATTCCGCACATTCCGGGCGCGACTACCCCGAACGCTTTTTGAAGATGACGCGGCTCGACCATCTGTCGATACGGCAGTCGGAAGACGCCTATGTCGACGAGCTGTTCGCCCGGGCGCCGCATCTCGGGGCGCCCCTGCTCCGCGCCCACTTCCCCCGCGCCTATCTCGACGTCAACCGCGAGCCCTGGGAACTCGATCCGGCGATGTTCGCCGAGCCGCTCTCGGAGCGCTGCAACACGACGAGCCCGCGCGTCGCGGCCGGACTGGGGACGCTCGCCCGGGTGGTCGCCGAGAACAAGCCGATCTATCACGAACGCCTTAGCCTCGCCGATGCTCGGATGCGCATCGAGGGCATCTATCAGCCGTACCATGCGACCCTGCAAAGGCTGCTCTCCGAGGCCGTTTCGACCTTCGGCGCCGCCGTGCTGATCGATTGCCACTCCATGCCTCGCCTCACGCGGAGCGGGGACCGGCCGGCACCCGACGTGGTCCTCGGCGACCGCTACGGTACGACCTGCGCCCCGGCGCTGATCGATCTCGCGGAGACGGTCTTCGCCGCGGCCGGGCTGCGGGTCGCCCGCAACCGCCCTTACGCGGGGGGCTTTGCGACGCGGACCTACGGCCGGCCTCAGCACGGGGTCCATGCCCTGCAGGTCGAGATCAGCCGCCACCTCTATATGGACGAGGTGACGCTCGAGCGTCACGAAGGCTTCGAGGCCGTCCGCCAGCTCGTCGAGCGACTGGTCATCGCGCTGATCGGGCTCGATCTCGCGCTGCTCGCCGCGAATCAGGCCGGACCGGTAAAGGAAGCGGCGGAGTAGCCAGAAAAACGGGCCGCCGAAGCGGCCCAGTCAAGGGAGGAAACGATGGCGGCCTGTGATGTGCCCAGATCGGGGGCAGAGGTCGCGAGCCGCCTATCCATCATGCACTTTATCGGGTGAACTGATTTGCAGCCGATCGCAAGGCGACCTTAAGTCATCAACAGTTGAACCTCGCTCATTGTTGCAAAAATGAATCATCGACTTTGAACGGAATTCGCCTCCCATTATCCAACTTGCTGCCTAGCCATTTGTTTTCACGAAAGAACTTCAGGCCGGAGCCACGATGAGCAACGATGAACTTGGCGGACTTGACCCCGACGCGGTGCGCCGGATGCTCCTCGATGCCGCCGAGATCGCGGCCGCCGTGACCCTGCCGCGCTTCCGGTCGGGCATTGCCGTCGACAACAAGCTCGCAAAGGGCTTCGACCCCGTGACCGAGGCCGACCGCCAAGCCGAACTGAGAATCCGGGAGGCCATCGGTCTCCGCTTTCCCGATCACGGGATCGTCGGCGAGGAGTGGGACGACAAGGCCGGGGGGAGCGCCTTCACCTGGATCATCGACCCGATCGACGGCACGCGCGCTTTCATCACCGGCATCCCAGTATGGGGTACCCTCGTCGGGCTGATGATCGACGGCCGGTCGGTCGCGGGGCTCATGGCTCAGCCGTTCACCGGCGAGGTCTATCTCGGGCTTCCGGGCCAGGCGAGCTACTACCGCGGCACGGACAAGCGTGACCTGACGACAAGCGGCCGGACGCTGCTTGCCGACGCGCGCATCTCCGCCACCTCCCCCGAGCAGTTCGCCGCCGATCACCATGCACGCGGCTGGAAGGCGCTTGTCGCCCGCACGCTCGTCGTTCGATACGGGCTCGATTGCTACGCCTACTGCCTGCTCGCCGCCGGCCACCTCGACCTCGTGGTCGAAACCGGGCTCAAGAACGTCGATATCGCGCCGCTGATTCCGGTGATCACCGGCGCCGGGGGCATCGTGACGGCCTGGGACGGCGGGCCCGCCGAACAGGGTGGCGACTGCATCGCAGCGGCAACGCCCGAACTCCATGCCGCGGCGATGGAACTGCTCAATTAGCCTGGCGGCTGCCGCGCGCGACAGCGGAGATCTTCGTCACCGAAATGCGCGGTCGGCGGCAGATCGTTTGCCGGCATCGCGGCCGGCGACGCGAGATGCGTCTGGCGATCCCCGGCTTTGCCCGCAGCGCGCAAAAAGGCGCTGGCTCTGAAACGAGGCTAGCCCCCGACGACCGGTACCGTGCGCGTGACCTCCCGGGGCGCTCCGCCGGTTTCGATTCTCACAGTGACGGTCAGTGCGCCCGCGATGTCCCCGGTCCCGATTTCCGCCGAGAACGCCTGTTCGAGCGGCACGGAGGGGTCGGATGCTGACGGGTCGGCGGTGAGCGGCAGAAATGCGACAACGCCATCGGGCCGCGTGACGCTGACCTCGATCGCCGATGCCGCAACCGGATCGTCGGTGCCGAGCCTCAGATGAACGGTGACGCTGGCGCTTGCGCCGGTGCGATAGATCGGCTGGTCGGTGACGACGGCGACGCCGATCAGCTCCACGAACTCGCCGAGCGCCGTCAGGATCGACGACCGCTCCCGCACCGGTACGGTCGAGAGCGCCGCACCGGGCCCGTGCGCCAGCGCTGCGATCACGAAGTCCTGGACCGACCCTTCATTCAGAATCGCGTCATGCGTCGCAAAACTCGTCGGATAGGTCACCGGCGCGGCAAGTTCCGCGCTGTCGCGCAGCACGGTACCATCTCCATCCCAGCTGGTGCGGACCATCAGCCGCGCCTCGCCCTCCCCGGTCTCGAGTTCGAAGCGTTCGGGCGTGCGCTGGTCGACGCCGACGACGTAGGCCTCCTCGATGCTCCCGGGGAGCGGAGAGGCGACGATGCGCCCCAGCATTTCCTGCCGCGCCTTTGCCTCGCTCAGGTCCGGCAGTTGTTCGGCCGCAATGCCCGGCCAGTTGAGGGCCTCCCAGGCCTGCAGACTCGCGGCAGCGAAGGCGGCGCCGGTTGCCCCGCCGCCGCAGCAGTCGTCGTAGCTCGGCATCAACTCGAAGGTTGAGGGAAAGCTGATGACGGTGCGGCGGAATCCTTCGAGCCCGCCCATGAAGAGATTGGCAAGACCCCAACCCCGGTTAAGGAGTTCGAAGACCTGCACCGATCCGCGCCAGGGCGAGCCGGCGCTGACGAGCCGTGCGATGCGCGTGACGCCGCCCTCCTCGAGCGCATAGGTCCGGGCGATGAGACCTCCCATGCTGTGCGCAACGATGTCGACCGCGCCGCCGCCGGGGACGTTCCTTTCGACGAACGCGGCGAGCTTTTCGGCATTGTCGAAGACGCTCAGCCGCCAGTCGTAGTCGAAGACGAAGAGGGTCTCGCCCTCGCGGTAGCCCGCGGTTGCCAGCCGCTCGATGAAGGGCCGGTATACCGCCTGGCTGAAGATGCCGAGATAGGAGATTTCGCGGATCAGGCCGCACGGCACGATTTCGAGCCCGGCCGCTCCCTCCAGTGCCAGTGCAGGGAAGTTCCCGAGTGCTTCGGCCGTGCCCCAGACGACGACCTCTTCGCCCTCCTCGCCGGTCCGGCACAGCTTAGAGCCGAGCAGTCCCGGCACAAAGACCAGCGGCCGCTGCGGCGCGGCCGAAGGCTGGGCGGCAGCCGGGTGCTCGCCCGCCGCGCTGAGCAGCGACACGCAAAGCAAGAGCGTTCCGACGAGAGCCGCCACGACGCCGAAGAGTTTCATGGGGAGCGCCCCTGTTCCTGTTCCTTCGTTTCCCGACGCCTTTGAGGCGCGCGCCGGGGAACGCCGTCCACTTTGAGGCGGCGCACTTGTCCCATGCCGGCTGAACGCGGGCTGAACAGGTAAGCCCGGCAACGAACCTTCGTGCGGGGCAACGCCCTCGCTCGTCACAAACGGAGCCGAAAAGTGACCGGGATACTCGCCGCGTGACCTGGCCGCCCTGCTACTGCAGGTGGGGCTTCACGAGGAAATCGTTGCGATCGGCCGACTTGATGCGAAGCCAGGTCTCACGCCCGTCGCGCACGATCCTGAGCGGGACTTCTGCGCCTGCCTCGCCGGTGCTCCACAACTTGCGGTAGAAATCGGCAAGACCGTCGACCTGGCTATCCCTTACGTCGGAGATGACGTCGCCCTCGCGCAACCCGGCCTTTGCGGCGGGACCGCCCTGCGCGACGCTCATCACGATGACTTCGCCATTGCTTTCGGCGGAAAAGACGCCGAGCCAGGGGCGCGGCGGCCGGGAGGGCCGGCCCCGGGTCCTCATGTCGTCGAGAATGGGGTCGAGCAGATCGATCGGTACGGCCATGTTGATGTCGACCGCCTGCCCGGCCTGCATCATCTGCAGTCGCAGCGAGCCGATGCCGAGCAGCCGGCCATCGTCGCCGACGAGCGCCGCGCCGCCCCACGAGGGATGTGCCGGTGCGATGAAGATCGCCTCGTCGAGGAGATATTCCCAGTATCCCGCAAACTCCTGCTTGGCGACGATCGAGGCATGCACGAACCGGCCGGCGCCGTCGGCAAAGAGCGCCTGATCGCCGATTGCGGCCTTTGACGATTCACCCAGTTCAAGGGCTGGCAGGCCGAGCGGCCCGAGGGCCTGCACCAGCCCGAAGCCGGTCACCTGATCGTAGGCGAGTGCGTGCGCCGCAACGACCTTGCCCTCGTGCGTGGTGAGCCAGACTTCCTCGGCCTCGGTGATCAGGTAACCGATGGTCAGGACCAGTCCTTCGGCGCCGATCACGACGCCGCTGCCTTCCCGAATCGTACCCAGCGTATCGGCGGTAAAGGCTTCGTCCGGAATGACCGCCCTGACGGCGACGAGCGACCTGAGGGTCTGTTCGATGTCCATCGTTCGTATCCGTTAATCGGTGCAGGGCTGGAGCGGCGACCGCCCCGAGAGAGTTATGGAAGCCGGCGCTTCCCCGCAAGGCCCTGGCGGCCTCGTGATCGGCAAAGGCACTAGCTGCTCGGTTCGGTGATGAACGCATCGAAGGCCGCAAACACCTGCGCGCGGATGACGTCGCTTTCCATGAAGAGCTCGTGCCGGGCATTGGGCACGACGACATGGTGCCCGCTGCGCATGCGAAGTCCGAGCTGCTCGGTCGCGGCCGTCGAGACGATCTCGTCGCGCGCGGCCGCGAGCATCAGCACCGGAATCTTGATCTCGCCGGGGAACCTGTCGGACGCCGCCTCGGCCATGGCGCGCAGCGCCGCGGCCGACCAGCGAATCGTGGGGCGGCCGATCTCGAGATCGGGGCGAGCCTTGAGGACGTCGACCATCCGGATGAAGCGGGCAAGATCGGAGGTGACGGGATTGCCGGCAAAACTCATCTGCGAGGCCGGCTTGTCCTCGCGGCGGCCCACCGGCACCTGCCCCAGCCCGATGAAGCTCAGGATCTCGGCGATGAGCGCCATGCGTGCGTGCCAGCCCGGCTGCAGGTTGAGCCCGACCATGGGCGCACTCAGGAAGATTCGCTCGAACATCATGCGGTCCCGCGCGCCGGCCACGAGGCCCACGAGGCCGCCCATCGAATGACCGACGAGATAGTAGGGTGGCGGGCAATCGGGCAGGAGAATGGCCCCATGGAAGCTCTTGAGGTCCGTCCAGTAATCGTCGAACGTGTCGACGTAGCCCAGACGGCGGTTGCCGATCAGGCGCTGGCTGCCCCCCTGCCCGCGCCAGTCGAAGGTCGCGACCGCAAAGCCGCGCTGCTGGAAATCTCCGATGGTCTCGAAATACTTCTCGATGAACTCGGTCCGCCCCTGAACGAGACAGATCGTGCCGCGCGGCGGACCGCCAGTCTTGGGGAACGTCGCGTAGCGCAGCTTCACCCGGTCCGACGTTTCGAACATCGCGACCCGCGCGCCCTCGGGCACGGGATTGGACGGAACCACGGCGAGCGTCGGAATGGTGAGGTCGGGCTGAACGTTCATTCGATCCTGGCGCAACGCGCGTTGTTGGCTATGTCCCGCGACGAGGATTAGTCGAGAGGGGAGCGCCCGGAAAGCAGAAAGGGCCAGCATCCGGCAGGATGCTGGCCCTTCAGTGATGAGCCGCCGTGCGGGGGGCGGGTGACGGCGGCGCATTCGGTGTGCCCTGCAGCAGACAGTCAGCACGGTTGCGTTTATGCAGCGGGACGCCTGAACCCTGGTTGATGGCCGCGTTCATTCTCCGTTCATCGCCCGATTTTCGACGGCGCCCGGCCCCCATGTGCAGGCGTTGCGGCGCTCTTGAACGGCGAAAAAGCCCCCCTACATCAAACCCGTCCGCCGGACATCGTCCGGGGACCGGGACACCCGGGAATGAGCCTCGCCGCACGCGGGAGCGCTCGTGGGACACCCGCTCAACACGTTGCTTCTGAAGGAGAATGTGACATGCAGACCTTTGATTTTTCGCCCTTCTACCGCTCGACCGTCGGCTTCGACCGGCTGTTCAACCGGCTCGACACCCTCGTCAGCCAGGAGGCGAAGTCCTACCCGCCCTACAACATCGAAAAGCTTGGTGAGGGCAACTGGCGCGTCTCGGTCGCGGTCGCCGGCTTTACCGAGGGCGACATCGCCATCGAGAGCAAGGAAAACACGCTGACCATCAAGGGAGCCAAGCCCGCCGACGCCAACGAAGGCAACCGCGAGTTCCTCCACCGCGGCATCGCCGAGCGCGCGTTCGAGCTGCGCTTCCAGCTGGGCGACCATGTCGAGGTGGTTGGCGCCTCGATGCATAACGGCCTGCTCGACATCGAGCTGAAACTCGAGCTGCCCGAGAGCAAGAAGCCCCGCCAGATCCCGATCAACGGCGGCACCAAGGCGGTCGAGGACAAGTCCGTAAACTAAGCTCATCGCGGTTTCCGGTCACGACGGCCTCGCGGGGCCGCAAGAGACCAGACGCGAGGCGACGGAAAGGCGAGCCCCGGCCGGCGACGGCCGGGGCTTTCTGCTGAACTCACTCGGCCGGGCCGAACCAGCGCGTGAGCGCATCACGGAGACCTGCGTCGCTGCCCCCGCCGACCCAGGCCACATAGCCGTCAGGCCGGATCAGCACGGCACGAGGCGCCGGCACTTCACCCAGCACGGGCAGCTCCCATGGCCGATCATAGGCGGCATCCACCAGCCGCACCCGATCTGCCCAGGGCGCGATGTTGATGCCGCTCGCCGTGCCGAAATCGATCACCACGGGCAAAGCCCGATGCAACAGGCTGAACACGCGCACCTCGCCGGTCGCGGTCGCAAGATCGAGGTCCGGCATTCGCCGGCCCAGGAGCGGATGACCCTCACCGAGGTCGTAGCGGAGATCGAGGCCGCTGAGCATGCCGGCAATGCGTTTGCCCCCTTCGTCGATTTCCAGAAGCTCGGCCATCGCGCTGCGCAATGCTGCGATCCGCGCGCCCGGCCGCTGCAGCATGCCCGCCGCCATCGTCATCTGCAGGACCCGGGCGTCGGCGGGATGCCGCTCGGCGTGATAGGTGTCGAGGAGACTCTCGGGCGAGATGAGCTTGACCACCTGTGCCAGCTTCCAGCCCAGATTGACCGCGTCGTGCACGCCGATGTTGAGGCCCTGCCCGCCGGCCGGGTAGTGGATATGCGCAGCATCGCCCGCCACCAGGACCCGGCCGCTCCGATAGGCCGCCGCCTGCCGCGTCGCGTCGGTGAAGCGTGACAGCCAGGTCGGGCTGTGGACGCCATAGTCGCTGCCGAAGGCCGCAACCATCCCCGCCTTGAGCTGCTCCAGCGTCGGCTCGCCGCTGCCGACCTGCCGCTCGGTCACCATCACACCCACCGGCCCCGCATCGGCATAGACGATCCGGCCGTCGACGATCTCATACTCCAACCGCCCAAGCGAGTGGATGCCGACTTCGTCCTGACGGATGCCCCATTCCGGTGGCGTCTCCGCCAGTTCGACACTGGCGATGATGTTGCTGATCGTCGCGTCCTCGCCGGGGAAGTCGATTCCGGCGAGCCGGCGGACGAGGCTCCGTCCCCCGTCGCACCCGACCAGGTATGCCGCCCGCAGCAAAGATCCGTCGCTCAGGGCGACCTCGACGCCTTCGTCGCCGGCCGTAAACCCGATCACCTCGCGCCCGCGATAGATCCGGACGCCGACTTCACCGATCCAATCGGCCATGATCGGCTCGATCCGCGACTGCCGCAGCCCCAGCCCATGGGGAAACCGCGTCGGGAAATCGCTCAGGTCGAGCGTCCTGCCGGCAAAACCAGTGACCTGCGCCTTCTGCCCCTCGTCGATGAAGCGGTCGGCGATGCCTCGCTGGTCGAAAAGCTCGAGCGTACGGGCATGCAGCCCGCCGGCACGCGAGCCGATTACCTCGCTTGTCGCCCGCTTCTCGATGATCGCGACGTCGACGCCCGCCAGCGCCAGTTCTCCCGCCAGCATCATGCCCGTGGGACCTCCTCCGGCGATGACAACGGCATGATCGGTCATTGCGGCACTCCTCTTCGCGTTCCGGGAGTGCGTCTTTTAACGGCGGGGCCGGTGCTTGAAACAAGGCCCTTGTGGGCCACATATCAGGTGCGGGCGAGGATGATCGTCTCGCTCGCAATCCCCATGACATTCACCCGCCATTTAGCGCGCCGCGCCTATTCCCGCCGGCAACGGAACCCCGTGGCAAAAAAGTGGCCGCCGCCGCTTGCCGTGATCGTGGAACTGTGAGATTGTACCTCCAATAGGACAGCATGTCTGTCCAATATCCGTGGAACGCCGGGCTCACCGGCAGTTTCGCACGCCGGCCCGGCTGGCCCGCCTGTCGTTGGCGGAAACGGGCGGGTGGGGCATGGTGCCCGCTGAGCGGCCATTTGGATACCGAGCCGCTCCCTGTTTACATTGTGGTTGTCCCGAAAGGGCTGCACTCGTCACGAATCCCGGTTCCGGGGAGTCGTGGGTAAGACAGATGGAGCGTGGACGAAATGACCGACACCGAACCGATAAAACCCTCGCTCCCCGCTGAAAGGACTATCCTGCCGGTCTGCCGGCTTCCCATGACCTGACTCTTATCGAAGGACATCGCTGATGGCACAGTCTCGACACCCCGTCTTCCCCGGTTCGGACCACGCCACCAGCAAAGCCGGACGCCGCCCGGTGGCCGCCGGTCTCTTCGACCCGGCGCGCGAACACGACGCCTGCGGAGTCGGCTTCATTGTCGATCTCGGGAACCGCCCCAGCCGCAGGATCGTCGAGAACGGCCTCTCGATCCTCAAGAACCTCGAGCATCGCGGTGCCGTGGGAGCCGACCCGCTGATGGGCGACGGTGCCGGCATCATGGTGCAGATCCCCGACGCCTTCTTCCGCAAGGAAGCGGAGCGGCTCGGCTGGCGCCTGCCGCCGAAGGGCGAATACGCCGTCGGCTTCATCTTCATGCCGCAGGACGCCGAGCTCCGCCGCAAGATGGAGCGCGTCGTCGAGAAGGTGATCGAAGACGAGGGACAGATCGTCATCGGCTGGCGCGACGTGCCGTCCGACAATTCCTCGCTTTCCAGGGACCCCGATGTTGCGATCACGGAGCCCTGGCACCGGCAGGTGGTGATCGGCCGCGGCGAGGGCGTCGCCGACGAGGACGCCTTCGAGCGGAAGCTCTACATCATCCGCAAGGTCTGCTCGGCGAAGATCTATTCCGCCTTCCGGGGCGAGCCGACGGATTTTTATGTCGTCTCGATGAGCTGCCGCACGCTCGTCTACAAGGGCATGTTCCTGTCCTGGCAGCTCGGCGCCTATTACGCCGACCTGCACGACCCGGATTTCACCTCGGCCCTGGCGCTCGTCCACCAGCGCTTCTCGACCAACACCTTCCCGTCCTGGCGGCTGGCGCACCCCTACCGGTTCGTCTGCCACAACGGCGAGATCAATACGGTCCGCGGCAACGTCAACTGGATGGCGGCCCGCCAGGCCTCGGTTTCCTCGCCGCTGTTCGGCGCCGACATCCAGAAGCTCTGGCCGATTTCCTACCCCGGCCAGTCCGACACCGCCTGCTTCGACAATGCCCTCGAGTTCCTGCTGCGCGGCGGCTATTCGCTGCCGCACGCCGCGATGATGCTGATTCCCGAGGCCTGGGCGGGCAATCCGCTCATGGACGAGGACCGGCGCGCCTTCTACGAATACCACGCCGCGCTGATGGAGCCGTGGGACGGCCCCGCCGCCATGTGCTTCTCGGACGGCGTCCATATCGGGGCGACGCTCGATCGCAACGGGTTGCGGCCCGCGCGCTATTTCGTCACCACCGACGACGAGGTCGTCATGGCCTCCGAAGCGGGTGTCCTGCCGGTGCCCGAGGAGAAGATCGCCCGGAAGTGGCGGCTGCAGCCCGGCAAGATGCTGCTCATCGATTTGAAGCAGGGCCGCATTGTCTCCGACGAGGAGATCAAGGCCGAGCTCGCCAGGGCGCATCCCTACAAGACCTGGCTCGGG